>JBHLPQ010000198.1:0-7086 GCA_048939265.1 Promethearchaeota archaeon | reverse complement strand
TGTCGCAATTTATTAACCTAGTCTGGAAAACTATTCCAATTTAAAAGTTTTTCAATTAACTGACAACGAAGAAGTACTTCATTCTGGATACCACGTTCCCCTCCAAAAATATCAGGCATATCTTGGATATTAATTATACTCATTAGTATCATTAATGCCAAATGGAAATTCACAGGAATATAGTTCTCTCCAGAATAATAATTTTGAAACGATGTCTGTTCGTGTGCAAGAAGTTCGTTATATCCCGATAAGAAAGATTTAACATTCATTCGGAATTTTGTTAATTTCCTATCTTGACGGTATTGATCAACAGCTTCAACAGCGAAAAAATTGCAGATATCCTCTAAACGATCATGTTCAGTTGAGGTATCTAAATACTCTGGATCAATAAGATGGGTATTAATCATCGGTTTTTGGCCTATACGAACATCAAAGATTACGTTCCCAGGATGAAAGTCACCAAAGCTGATTGAGCCTGATAAACGGGAAGTTTGCTCTGCTAGAGGGACTACTTCCGCAAATAAAGCGCTTAGAGAATGTTTTATATCTTTAGTAGTTGGTAAATTGTCTAAGCTCCTTGAGAGTAGAAGCTTATACTTGTCAAACCAACAATGGTTTGATTCCGATCCATGAAAAGCAGCAAGGCTTCTTCCCGCATACCGGTATTTTTGGGGTCGAGGAATTTTAGAATCGCGGAAAACATCTCCTCGTATTCCTTCCATAACTATTACGCTTCTAGAAAAGAAAATGACTGCTGCTGATGAAATTCCAAATGGGGAATATTTTTCCTCTGAAAGACGACTCTCTACGATATTAATTCGCTTGACAACTTCCAAAGCTTGTTTTTGTTCCTCATAGATTTTAACAGCGATGCTAGCATCATCGGATCCTAAGTCCGAGTCCAGTTGAACTTTAACAATGTGGATACCTGTAGTGCCTAGTTTTCGCTCAACGGAAATATTTCGTACTTCAATAGCTTTTGGGGTTTGATGAAAGGACTTCTCAAGACTAGAAACGAAGTAATCAGAAAATCCTTCAATAATTCGCATTAAAACAACTTTTAATCGGTCTTGGTGAGACTCATTCATGTTAGCTTTCTGTCACTTGTCCCCGCTAATAAATTTATTTCAATTTATACAATTTATACATTGAAGATTAAATAGAATGTATCTTATTTGTTTCGTTATACAAACATATTTACGGTGGAAAAGAGCTATGATTTTATCGTATCAAGATATTTTAACAGCAATTGAATCTAAGGAGATATTGATCTCACCTTTTGACAAATCAGCAGTGGGTCCGTGTAGTATTGATTTAAAACTGGGTGACACATTTTTAGTCTTCCATCATGGCAGATTGTTTCGACCAAACGATCGTAAGGCTATTTTAAAGAATTCAGAAGTTTTTCGGATTGAGAAAGATGAAGCTTTTCTACTATCACCCAATCAATTTGTACTGGCTTCGACACTTGAGAAAATTTCAATATCAAAGAAATATGCTGCAACATTAGAAGGGAAATCATCAATTGCTAGGTTGGGAATTGTAGTTCAAGCTGCTGGATTAGTAAATCCAGGAACAGGACTTAAATTTCCGACTACTTTGACGCTTGAAATCGCACACCAAGCGAACTCACCAGTAGAGCTAGTACCAGGGATGCCTATAATTCAAATTATCTTTCATCGGTTAACATCAGAATCAACTCTAGGATATGATGATAGACCGAGTAGTAGCTTCATCGGATTAGGTGAGGAACCGAGAGTCTAGATATCTACAACAAGCTACTTCCTCCAAAAGACAACGTGTTTATTTTTTTGCCTTGTTGATGAATAGAAAGTAGATTAAACCTAATGGAAAAATTAACAACAATAAAATAATAGGATAAGGGAATTCTGGGATACTAGTTGATGTTTCAATATATTCTCTCTTTGCTTCAGCGAGCCAAGTAATGGAATTCAAGGCTAAAATTCTGTTATCCAAGTTATCTCCATTGTACGCGTAATTAGAAAATCCAAAATTATCAAAGATAAGATCAGTGCCAAAAAGTAAGACTCTTCCGCCATTTGGATCTGTATAAAGCGCAAGCGTGGGTTCACCATTCACTTCCGCAATAACCTTTGTATTTGAACCAAAGGTTTGAATATAGTTTCCTCGGAAGGGAAAGGAAGAAATATCTGTTGTGAAGTCTTGTGGATTGACAATATTACTTGTACTTATACCTCCCGAATATCCAGATTGAATCTGCATATCGAATTGCTCGAGAAATTCGTTCAAACCTGAAATATTGAAGTAAGCATCATCATTGCCATTTATTACTAGCATACCTCCACCCAAAGAAATAAACTGTGAAATGGCATCCATAGAATCTTTTGATAATGCTAAATAATCAGCCTCAGGACTTTTAACCCAATCCATGTATTTATCAGTTGAATTTGACAAGGGGTTTGCCAGAATCAGTACATCATATTCTGAAAGGTCACTGAGAGTTATTTCTCCTTTTAAATGGGGTGTAACACTATAATTATGTTCATAAGCAAGAAATTGTGTGAAAGCTGAGTATAAACCGATTGTATTGGAAGAATCCCCTTGTATCTCATATGTTGCAGTACCATATCCGTGTCTAACAATACGGTTTAGGGTTTCATCAAAGAGTATTTGAACATTTGTTTCTCGAATTTCAAATTCTACGATTAATAATTCGCTAGCTATTTTAATGAAACCTGAGACGTATTGAGGTTCAGATGAAGCTGGTATTGTGAAATTAATAGGAATTAAGGTTGTATTATTAATAATATACGAACTATTAAAGGTACTGACGAATTCGGAAATATTTTCGGAGATTTCTAAGCTAACATCTATTTCTCGACCGCTAATTACAGACAAATTAAACATGACTGAAGTGCCATTGAATAAGACTCTATACGGATCAAAGGGTAATTTTTTCGGATGAAGATATACTAGCTCGGGTGAGTTATCAATCTCCTCAGTTGAATTGAGAATCTCTAAAGATCGTGTGATGTTAAGAAATCCAGCCCCTTCTTCCCAGATTGGCTTATTGAGTGTTCTTGCACCAGCGAGGAGCGCTGCCTTCACTGTACCAGTCGAATAAGATAAACTTTTGCTTTTTAGATAGCTAATGAGCAATGCTGCGCTACCAGCAACAATAGGTGCTGCAAATGATGTTCCCTGCCAAGGTGTACCAATACCTGGTGCTGTAATATCTGGTTTTAAAGAATAATCAACCTTTGGGCCACGTGATGCAAAGTGTGCGATGTATGTTCCGTCAATATCACTAGCAGTAGCAGCTATACATTGAAGGGCGGTTGATGGATTATTTAATGTTCCTCTATCACCGTAATTTGTGCCTGAATTACCTGCAGAAACACTGAACACGATGTTATGAATAATTGAAACATAATTAATCACTTCGTCTCGTACCCCACTAGCTAAATTGTGATACTGCCCAAGAGATATATTGATCACATCAATCGAATTATTTACAAGATAATCAATTGCTTCAAGCATTCCTGCAGTAGTTTCTTCACCTCCTTCGTCGCCTGCACCTGTGATTTCATTTGAATGAATTATTTTCGCATCATAGATCTCTGCTTCGGGTGCAATTCCTTTGGTATTTCCTGCAGCGAGGTCAGCAACATTCGTTCCGTGATCCATTGCTGGTCTTGGATCAGTGATATCAGTAGAGTAACCATTTTTAATGTTTACAAATGATTCACGACTTTTTAATCGTGTACCAAATGTTCCTGTATTATTTTCAACACCAGTGTCAATTATTCCTATTTTTACACCTTCCCCTTTTATTCCTAAACTATGTAAGAAGCTAGCACCTGTTGAATCTTGAATTTCAGTGTTAATGCCATGTTTTTTTAAGTTAACCTCTGGAAAAACTCGGGGAGAGTTTTTAAAAACCTGGTTTGGTTCCATTTGGGAAATTCTTTGATTGTATCTTCTAATAAACAAATTTCTGCTTTCAACATCTATGAATTGTATATGAATTACTGGGAAATTATAGAATCGGTTGATAATGCAGGATTCAAATTCCATCAAATCTGGAACTTTTTCATAAAACATGACCAGAAACTCTTTTATATTATTGTCCTTCTTTATTTCATCCCCCTCCTCTTGAGGAATACGTAGAAAGGCTTGTTGGTCAACTATCATGCATATTGGAGAAAGTATAATAGAGAAAAAAACCGAAGTGATAATTAGAACCATTGGAAGACGGACTTGGATAAATCTGTATTTGGGAAGCATCTCAGTCCAACACTAAAACTCTTTTATATCCAACTGAGTACCGTTGCTAGATTTTTTAGAGAATCTTCCTCTAGTCGATGTACCTTAAGCCCTTTTCCTACTTCAATAGAAAAATCTGGTGTTCCTGCTCCAATCCAAGGGCCAGAGTTTAGAAATTTGAGGGAAATTTCATGACGTTGCTCTAATGTTTCTGCTCCCCTAATTACATTATCTCCCTGTATTATAATCTGTTTTAAACCTTCTATACCAGAAGTTTCAAGAGAAATCTTGATTTTAAGGTGTGTGAGAGGTAGAGAAAATTCATCCACAGAATGCTTTTTTGTCAGAGTACGTATCAATCTAGCACGGATCGGTTTTCGAGATATTTTATCTGATTCTCTTGAGATAAATGGTAATATTTCGTTCATCAGAATATCTGCTGATAGTTCTTTTGGTTCCATAAGAATCGTTTTGACTGAAGGAAAATAGATGTATCGAAACAGTCGCTTAAGTACTAATGATCTAGAAGAAAATTCAACAAGCAATATTATCGCGTCTTCACTAATATCCTTTATTGAAAATTTCCCATTGACTTTAGTATGATCTTCAGGTAAATATTTCTCAACACTAAAAGTTTTTTTCCGTTTTTGAAGGCGGGAAAAAGGAATTTCTTCAGAAAATTGATAAACATCCCACCAAACATCAGAGAAATCCAGAACCTCTGATTCTTTCTTTAATAATCTAAGTCTAGAATCCTTCAGCTTATTAACAATGTTGATAGTAGTTTCTCGATTCTCATCTGAAAGAAGTCCATTGGGTTTCAGTTCAATTGAGGTGTTTTCCCATTTATCTATCAATCGTTTAAAGTAATGAGTAGGAAGATGTGACAGATAAGAAACATCTACCTCAATGCTCATGAAAATTACTCCATATCCTTTAATATTCTCATATTTCATCAAAGAAACTTTGAGCTAAGGTCTTAAAAGCCTCATCGACTTGAATATTTTCTTTAGCAGAGGCGGAAATATGTCCTATAGCATTGATTTCATTGGCTAGTTGTACCCCCTCCTCCTCTTCAATCATCCTATAATCTTCAAGGTCAGTTTTGTTACCAACCAGGATTGTTTGAATAGCGGCTTTTGTCTTTCCAGGTTGACCACAGAACTGCATTAATTCTTTATACCAGGGATCTTTAATATTTTCCAATGATTCAGCTCGAGTAACATCATAAACAAACATAGCCAGATGGGCGCCCTTGAAAAACATATGCCGAATAGCTGCAAATCGCGCTTGACCACCAATGTCATTTATTGAGAGGGTTACTGTTCGTCCATCATCTAATTTTACCTGTTTCGAAGAAATATCTAATCCAACTGTTAATTGATAGGAATGGCGAAACCTTGCATGCACAAATTGAGAAATTAAAGACGTCTTTCCAACTCCTGGGTCACCAAGAAGTACTAATTTAAGCACCAATTTTTGTTTCATAATTCTAATCCCTGAACCTGCTTTGTAACTGGATATTTCCATCTCATCCTTTTTAATTATTTGTTTTTTAATCATTACTAGTAGTGGATATCTAAAATGAAGAAAGCAATCATGAATTTGTCAAACATTCGTTTTATCAATGAAATATTTTATGTTTTTTTTTCTTTCGAATTTCGTCCAACTTGGATACTGAAATTTCTTAGCAATTATCATATTATAGGTATAAAATCCTTTGATGTATGAAGAAATATAAGAAAGCTAATATTAAAAACCTTACAAACGACGTAAATAACGCCTTTGCCATATGTGAGTAACAAATTGGAGAGAAAAGGCAAATTTTGCTATAAGAAGCATCCATCGGAGAGTATCGATAACTGGTCGAATTCTAGATTTCCGTTGGGTATTCGGATAGAGAGTTGTTATTGGGATTTCAAGTAAATTTAAATCTAAAATCCACGAAATAATTAAGACTTCCGTTTCTAAATCAAATCTGCTTTTTGTTAAGCCGTAATCTAGGATAAGACGCAAACTCTCAGTTCGATAGCACCTAAAACCACATTGTAGATCATGAAGGTTCCACTTTAGCCAGAAATTAGACCAATTAGATGTTATTTTATTAGAAATCGAATTAAGGGGAGGCATTTGATTATAATCACGCTTTCCTATGATAATATCGGCTTCTGAGGCACAATTAATTGTCTGGAAAAAATATGGAACATCTTGAACATGATGTTGTCCATCAGCATCCATGGTCAAAATCCATTTCGCTTTAGGGAATTGTTTGAGTATAATGGCAAAACTTTTTCTTAAGACATGCCCTTTTCCTCTATTTATTTTGTTTCTAATGATTTTAATACCAATTTCAGAAACAATTTGTGAAGTATTGTCAGTTGACCCATCATCAGCAAGAATGATTTGATCATAAGAAAAAACTTCAAGTAACTGTTTGATTACTTTTTGTACTGTTTTTTCCTCATTAAATGCTGGTAGAAGAACGATGAAGTCAGATTTTCCCAAAATTCAGCCCTCATACTCTCAAAATTCGTGTCTTTTTTCAGGATCTTGTTTTTTGATATACACTTACAAATAAGTCTGATTATAAAGAATTCCTTACCGAAAAATTAGACTGTCCCTACACCATTATGCGACTATTTTGAAATAAGTAGATTTGTTTCATCATTCGTAATTATTTTCAGAATAAATAAAAAGTTCTGTAAAAACTGAGTAAATGATTATCTTTATTGGATTCTTAGTATTAAATTTTTTGTAATTAATAGAACTGGCAGTAAGGCATATCATCAACAAGTAATAATCCTTAAAGCAGAGAGAAAACGGTACATCACCACCTTA
>JBHLPQ010000197.1:0-7127 GCA_048939265.1 Promethearchaeota archaeon | reverse complement strand
ATTCGTAACTAAATCTCCTAACGGTTTAACATGAACTTTTTTATCATAAAGATCTTTCTGAATAGCTTCTTTTAATTCTTCGTATCCAATTGAAAAAATTTCAAATTGAAGATCAGGATTATGAAGAAACCGATCTTGAGGGCATACAAGGGCATGTAGGGATGATAATTTACTTTGATTTGATTTTAATTCACTAATTGAAGTAGGTGAAAGGTGGCAAATTACTTCGAGTTTATGATCAGGGGGAGGTTTATTTTTCTCAACGATAATTATCATTGATGGTTGTGTTATCTCTGGGAAAATATTCCCTCCTAAATTGACAATTTTTATTATTTTGCATGATTCTAGGATAAATTTCCGAACTTCAACATAATTTTCGTTTAAAAGCAAAGTATTTGGTAATACAAATCCTAGACGACCACCATCAGTTAGAGCATCTAAACATCTTTCAATAAATAGGCTCCAAGAGTCAAACTGTTGGGTTGCAACAGTATAGGATCCTAATAGTTCAGAGGAGAAGAGATCTGCGCCCCAAGGGGGATTTCCAATAATAATATCAAATCTGCCTTTTGTTTCTGGAAAAACCATTTCCCAAATCATGGGCTGGATTACTGAAGGAACATCATATTCATCAGTCAGTTTTGCTTTTAAAATCTCTATGATTCGTTGTTCAATTTGATAAATCTTTTGTTGTTCCTTTTTATCAATTTCACTCAACTTCCCATCAATATAGTCTTTTTTTAGTTTAGATCGAAGGAATTCGAGAGGAGAGGTATCAAATTGAAAAGGATATGAAGGTGGAGGAATAAGTGCATCAAATGATTTAAAATTTACGTCGAATTCAGGGCATTTTAAGATATTTAGGGTTTCTTTAATCTGAATAGGATCGAGATCTATTCCATAAAGTTGATTTGCTAGGATCCCTCTTCTAAGCCTTTCTGGGGTTAATTTTGATTTTTGATGAGATGATAGGAAATTTAAAGCTCGCAACATGAATATTCCCATCCCACATGCAGGATCAAGTACCTTTAACGAGGAGATCTTATCATAATCGGTTTTAACTAAGTGACCAATTGTATATTCTATAATATAATCTACAATGTAAGTAGGGGTATAGTACTGGCCAAGTGTCTTACTTCTTAACTTGGTCTGATTTGTCATCATCTAAACACCCCATCCATTCCCCTTACCCCTTGGATTGTAGAAAAAAGAGGGAAGTTAAGAAATAACTCCCTTGTTGATTAAATTTTTGACGAAGCAAATTCCACATGGAATTAAGGCATTATATCCGTGTCTTTGAGTGTCTTACGTTTTGCATGGCGAGCGATATCAATCGCACCCTTCGCTAAAGTATAGCAGTAAGATTCGAGCTGAGAGTTCAAATAGTCTACAGCATCAGCTGATACTCGGGAAGCACCAGCTTCACGAATCACTCTTTCAACACGAGCCTTGGCAAAAGCTCTAGATTTGGGACCCGTTGGGCTCATTTTCGGAGCGCCAATTTTTGATACAGATAGCTTAATATCATCAGCTTGGACAGTTTTACGACCAGCTGTACCAGCTAAGTTAATTGCAGTTTTACTTACTTCATTGCCAAATCCTGCACATAATTCATCCATACGAACGATGGCTTTTGCCGAAATTCGTTCAGCACCCGCACTTTTCATAATAGCTTCAATTCGTGCTTTTGCAAATGTTGCCATTTTCTTTTCACCTTTTCTACAGTCTCACTTTCTGAGTTGAGTAGAAAGTCTAGATCTTTCTCTCGTTCCTCAGTTTAAAAGCTTTTACCTTTGAAATGAAAAATATATCTGATGTCGTGGTAGTACATTAGTCATTCGCTCAGGTGAAAAAACCATTCCGCTTGTACTTCTGATATCATGAAGTAAAGCCACTTTATCTTTAGGAGGTCTCTCTTCTAAAAAACAAATCTATCCCGTCCTTTAACGCTATAATCTTTCTAAGTCTTTACTTGAATTTTAGAAGCAAAAGGGAAGTTTAATATTCAGAAGTTTATTTTTCATAGAGCTTAAAGCTCATTAAGATCCCTAGCTTCAAATTCTGAATTAAAGACATAAACAATAGTAGTTTAATTTTTATGGCTTAGAATATTACTATTTACACATTATATTAATTCTTCTTCGAGGTAGTATACACATTAGATTTCCATAAATATTGGGTTTTAACAATTTATTGCCAGAATCTAAATTTCTGATTTATCTATATTACTGATTTAATTTCACAGCAATAATTTATGAAATCAGCCAATTCCCTTATTATCAAAAAAAATGACTCATTAATATATTGATTGTTAGTTTGTGTTGATTTAATCATTAATTTCCTCTATAGGTGTATGAAGACATATGAAGTTCACAAATTTGGATAAGGTGCTTTTCAGTGTTTTCACAGTCTTGATCGTTATTTTTAACTTCTCTAAACAGTTACTTAATCCATTATTGCTAGTTTTCTTTATCTTTGTTGGCTTAATGATTGCCATTCTAGCTTCTGAAAAAGCAGTTGGAGGAATGGAGATTCTTGGTAAGAAACTTGGATTAACACCGTATGTTTCTGGTGTATTGTCAAGCCTAGCAAGTAATTCACCTGAACTGGCAATTGGTGCCTTTGCGATATTAAGTGGGAAGGTTGAATTCGCCATTGCATTCATTATTATTGCAACAGGCTTTAACATTCTCATGTTAGGCTTGTTAGTAATTCTTGGGAATTATAAGAGGAAAGGGCCAATAATTATCCCTGAAGAGGTAAAAGAGATTGAAGTACCAATTGTTAGGGTAGCAATCGTTATTGTTGGATCTATCTTCGTTTATGGAATCGTTCTTTTTGTTCTTGAGACTGGCCCTGAAACTGTACCTTTCTTACCTTATGAAGCAAATGTCATAATGGTTGTAGTCTACCTTTTTTATCTCTATTTCATCATTAGGCATAACCTACAAAAACAAAGTCAGAAGAATTCAGAGCAACTAGATGAAGAACCACGTACCTCACATTCAGTCAGTCGAGGATTTGTAATCTCCGTTTTGGTTTTGGCTTTTGCTATGATCTTTTTTGCAGGGGAAATGATCTCTTCCTCTGTAGAAATTTTTCTTGAGCACGATCCTATATTCAATGAATTTCAGCTTGCTTTCTTTATAGGTGCGGCAGCATCCATCCCCGAGCATGCAATTGCCCTCCTTGCTATTAGACATAAAGGAGGGATTGAGCTCGGATTAGGTAACCTTATTTCTGGTAGCATGCAAAATCTATTGCTAATGACTGGACTAGTATCCCTTTTCTCATTCGTTGGATCAATTCTTGGGATCTCTGGTAATGATCCAAGAGGAATTCCACTAGTTCATGAAGTCCAAGGAGAGGTACCCATCCCATTCCTTTTAGTGCAGTTTGGTTTTGCGTGGTTGTTATTGTTTCTAATAAAGTCTTCTATGACTGACGACAGACGACTAGATGTTTATGAAGGATTCACTATTACAATTGCCCAGGTTTTTGTTTTCATTATTTTCTTGCGTGGTATTTTGGCGTTTTAATTCTTTATGGAGTTAATTCACTAAAATGACTCAACTAGAGATTGCTGAGAACGATCTAATGCCTTCGATTGAGCTAATTTGACTAGATCTAAAATAATAAAACCAATAATCACAATTATAAAGATCATAATCCAGTTACTGATTGATAGTGCAACGAATCCGAAGATTTGGGCTAGTGGTTCTACGTATATAATGAAAAGATGGAGAATAAATGCAGAGAATACTGCTATTAATAGATAGATATTATTAACGGGATTTGTTTGAAATACACTTTTTCCATCAGGAGCTCGTGAAACAAAAACTTGAAACAATTCAAAAACAACAGAAACTGTTAGTGCTAAAGTTCTAGCGAGAGCTAAAGTTTCAGGATTTTCAAAAGCTGCTGGATCGAATTGTAAAAAGAGAAACATGGTAGCAAGAAATGAAATAATTCCTGCAACTAAAGAAAAGATTAAAATTTCTCCAAGCATATTACTTGTTCGTCCTCTCGGTTTCTTTGTCATGACATCTGGATCCCCTGGATCAACTGATAAAGCTAGAGCAGGAAGACCATCAGTGAGTAGATTAATCCACAAAATCCCTAATGCTAGGTATGGGGAGGGTAGTCCTAATATTACTGTGGCTGTGAACACCACTAAAATCTCATCAAAATTAGAGCTTAATAAGTACCGAATGAATTTCTTCATGTTATCATAGATTGTTCGTCCCTCTTCAACAGCTGATACAATGGTAGCAAAGTTGTCATCCATAAGTACCATATCACTTGCTTCTCTTGCTACATCTGTGCCAGTGATGCCCATTGCAACACCAATATCTGCTTTTTTAAGAGCTGGAGCATCATTAACCCCATCTCCTGTCATTGCTACAACCAAACCAAACTCATTCTGGAGTGTTTCTACGATTCTGCGCTTAATCCCTGGAGAAGCCCGAGCACAAACATCTAGGTCTTTTAAAACCTCAATGAACTCTTCATCATTCATTGCTTCAAGCTCAGCTGAAGTATGAGCAAGATAAAACGTATCTTCGTAAGGTTTGAGATCTAGAGATTTCGCAATAGCTAATGCGGTATCCAATTGATCCCCAGTAATCATAATAATGCGGATACCAGCATTTTTACATTTTGCAATAGCTTCTTCGACTTCCACCCGAGGAGGATCAATCATCCCGACTAATCCAACAAAAGTCATGTTAGTTTCGACTATATCTTCAGTGAAATCAGTCAAATCGTTGGATAAATTCCTTTGGGCTAGACCCAAGACACGAAACGCTTGACTCCCCAATTGTTTATTTGCTTCAGTAATTTCTTCCCGCATTTTATCATCGAGAGAAACCACAGAATCTCCTATAAGAGTGTGAGAACATAAATTCAAAATTATTTGAGGAGACCCTTTCATGAACGCCCAGGTTTCTTCTAAATTTGGCCTTTTTCTGCTGAAGACCATGGTCATACGTTTACGATCACTATCGAAGAAAATTTCTCCATCAGTTTTCAGTTCATAGCCAGCTTCCCAACGATCCATAAGAGCAGCTTTCATAGCAGTTACAATAAGTGCTCCTTCGGTAGGGTCTCCCTCGCAAGTCCATTCATTCGTTTTTGAAGAATAATTAACAAAAGATGTGTTACACAATGCACCTGCTTTTATTAACTGATAAAGATCCTTGTGCTGCTGAACATCTATCCTTGCTTTCTTCTCTAGATGAATGAAATTTCCTCGTGGTAAATACCCTGTACCAGTCACCTCTATAAAACCTAATGCGGGGATCCAAATTCGCTGAACGGTCATTTTGTTTTGAGTAAGGGTTCCTGTTTTATCTGTACAAATTACTTCTACACTGCCTAAGGTCTCAACAGCTGGCAATTTTCTAATAACTGCTTTCTTTCTAGCCATTCTTTGGACACCTATTGCCAAAGTAAGAGTGATAGCTGCTGCTAAGCCTTCAGGGACAGCAGACACCGCTAAAGCAATTGATGTTTCCACAATATCCTTAACTGCATCAAATAATCCTTCCTCCCCTATCAATGGAAATGTTTGTGGGAGTTGAGCTAATAAAACGATAAAAACTACAACAATGATTAAAACTCCTAAAATCTTCCCTAGTCTATCTAATTGAATTTGTAGTGGAGTTTCCTGCTCTTCTGATTCAATTGTCGATTTAGCAATCTTCCCCATTTCAGTTTTCATGCCAGTATTTACCACAAGAGCTTTTCCTCTCCCTTTTACAGTAGTTGTACCCATAAAAACAGTATTGGTTCTATCTGCAATAGGAATCCGTTCATCAGGGATAGCGTTAATAGTCTTATCAACAGGAACCGATTCTCCAGTAAGAAGCCCTTCCTCTACTCTTAAACGACTTGCTTCAAAGATTCGTCCATCAGCTGCAATGGTCTCTCCCTCATACAGTAATAGAACATCCCCAGGCACAAGATCTTGCACATCCACCCTAACTTCTTTTCCATCTCTAATTACTAAAGTGTCATCTCCTGTGAGCTCCTTTAACTTTTCAAGCGCCGCCTCCGCGCGAAATTCTTGAATGAATCCTAAAACACCGTTTAATATTACAATAACTACAATAATTAGGGCCTCAATAAAGTCAAAAAAGAGTATGGATACCATAGTCGCAACTAGAAGCAGAATTACAATGAAGTCTTTAAATTGCAGAAAAAACATTTTGATGGGAGATATTTTCTCTTCAGAGATTAACTCATTCGGGCCATATTCAACCAGTCGTCGTTGAACTTCTTCTGTAGATAATCCGTTCTCTAGATTGGCGTCAAGCTCTTCTTTTAAGCTTTCAATGTTTGATGAATGAAAAGGGGTCTCCATGGAAAAGACATTCCTATATTTAGATCATCTTATCATAAGCAATTAAAAAATATGATATTTCCAGAATAGTGGGTTTTTTTATTAATTTTATTAATTTGTTAAAGACATTATATTAATGAATACACAAGAACCATTATAAAAGGTGACAACCTTGCAAGAAGTCCATCTAGATACAAAAAAGCGCTCTGAATTAGTAGATATTACTCAAAGGATAAGAACTTTAATTCCGAAAGAAATGGATACAGGCATATGTATTGTTTATGTTCCACACACAACTGCGGGGATAACAATAAACGAGGGTGCTGATCCAAACGTTCAAGATGATATTATTGAACAACTTAATCTAATAGTTCCATGGGATCAATCCTTTTTCCGCCATTCTGAAGGAAATTCAGCAGCTCACATAAAAGCCTCATTAATGGGTAGCTCAGTTAGTATTTTAATAAAAAACGGTGAATTACAATTAGGAACATGGCAAAAGGTTTTTTTTGCGGAATTTGATGGGCCAAGACGGAGAAAATTCTGGTTTACATTCATTCCAGAGTTATAGTTGTAACTTTGTATGAATGGAATGGCTCCTTCATTATTCCTCTTAAAGAAATTCAGTCACAAACATTTAAATTAGATAAGCTTTACTTCTAAGAATCTAATAACCAGCATAAACAAAAACGATTTAAATCACGTATAGTGGTATTAGAAGATGAAAAAGATCCTTATAACATCTTTATTTGGAATAATGATTCTCTGTTCATTGATGCCAATC
>JBHLPQ010000196.1:0-7138 GCA_048939265.1 Promethearchaeota archaeon | reverse complement strand
TATCGCTTCAATTCATTAATTTCATGCTTCCTATGGCCATTTTGAATATCAGAGCTGGAAAAACTAATGCAGATCGCATTTGGGCGAAGATGACTTGGCAAGACCCCGTCCCTGACACTGCTCAAGAAGGAATAGTTCCTGACTGGAGTGGGGACATCTCATTTGAGAATGTTAGTTTTAGTTATGGGACTTCTAGCAAGCCAGCATTAAAAAATATTAATTTGACCATACCTTCTGGTTCCAGAGTCGCTGTTATCGGAGGTCCAGGATCAGGGAAGTCAACTTTCCTTAAATTGCTACTACGATTATACGATCCAACAGAAGGTCAGATTAAAATCAATGGAGCCCCTCTAACTGAAATTCCAGCTGGTGAAATTCGGAAAGGAGTCACAATGGTAGAGCAGGAAGTATTTCTCTTTTCTGCCTCAGTTAAAGAAAATATTGTTTTTGCTGATCCTAATGCCTCAGAGGATGAAATCACTTCTGCAGCGGAGAAAGCCCAGGCATTAAATTTCATTGAGAAACTTCCTCAAGGATTTGAGACAAGGATTGGAGAGCGTGGATCAAAGCTTTCAGGCGGACAAAGACAGCGTATCGCGATTGCTCGAGCGATTTTAGCAGATCCAAAAGTATTGTTACTTGACGATTCTGCATCTGCTATTGATTCCAAAACAGAGCTACTTCTTCGTCGAGCTCTCGACAAGCTGATGGAGAATCGAACTTCTATTGTGGTTACACAGAGATTACGGACGCTTGTTGAATCTGACTTCATTGTTTTGTTTGATAAAGGAGAAATCTGTGCTTATGGTACGCATGAAGACATGTTGGAATCTTGTCCTCAATATCAAACGATATTTGAGGCACTCCCAGAGGTAATTGGAGGTCAATTCTGATGGCTCACCGTCGTGGACGTGGCCCTCATGGGTTCTTCGCTGATACAAAGTATAAGAAAGCCCGATCTACTAGACAATTAGTTAAGATGCTTTGGGGTTACTTAGCACCATTTAAAGGGCTTCTTCTTCTTTCAGCCTTCTTAATATTCGCTTATGCAATTGGCTCAATTATATCCCCTCTGATAATCAGCAATGGCCTAGATGCTGCTATTTCCACACTTACCCCAGACTTAGATTTTCTTGGTTTTCTATTTATAATCTTTTTATTTCTCTCATTTACAATTTGGATTTTGAATGCTTTTAACACATATATTCTGGCTCGATTAAAAGCCAGAATGCTTCATGATGTTCGCATTGATGTTTTCAAAAGTTTAGTTTCTGCTGACATGTCGTTCCATAAAACGGAACAAAGCGGTAATGTGACCAGTAGAGTGACAAGTGACACAGAAGAACTGGCTGCTGGAATCACCGTTGTTACAAATGCGAGCTCCCAACTTCTCCTAACTCTTGGTACCTTCTTTCTCCTTTTAGCTACGAGTTGGATTATAACTGGAATTGCATTGCTTGCAATACCTGTCGCAGCGATTCTAGCTGGCATTCTTGGAACAATTGGGAGGAAGGTCATGTACCGTGTCCGTAAATCATACGGAGAAGTTTCTGGCCAAATGGCTGAAAGTCTTGCAGGGGTTTCAATTGCAAAATCGTTCAATCGTGAGGAGTGGTCTTCATCGATTCTTTATGAGCTAAACCAAAGAACTTACAGATATTTCAAGCAAATGGGGGCTATATTCAACTTCATGTTCCCTGCTGTATCTATGGTCTCTATGATATTAGTTGCTTTAACACTTATAGTAGGGGGTTGGTTACCTGAGTCTGCGATCACTCTTGGATCAATTTATCTCGGTACAATTCTTGTGCAACGATTTCTAAGCCCTATTCTTCATTTAGCAATGTATTATCCTCAACTCCAGTCATCATTAGCCGCAATGGATAGAGTGGCGGATGTACTTGAACAAAAACCTCAGGTAACAGACTCGTTAGATGCAAAACCTCTCACATTACACAACACAAGTGTTACTCTTGATAATGTCTCCTACGAATATGTAAAAGGTACCCCTGTTCTCCAAGATGTCACTTTCAAGGTTGAAGAGGGAGAAAAGATCGCAGTTGTGGGTCATACAGGGGCAGGTAAGACAACACTAGCAGCTCTTCTTACTCGGTTCTATGATCCAACGGAAGGCCGTATTTTAATTGGGGATCAAGACTTACGGGAAATAAAGTTAGAAAGTTTACATACATCTATCGGCTTAATTCCCCAAGAGCCGTATCTTTTTGCTGATACTGTGCTTGAAAATATTCGCTACGGAAATCCAGAAGTAAGCGATCGTGAGATCAACGAATTATGTAAATTAATTGGAGCTGAAGACTTTATCGAAGCTTTACCAAATGGCTATCAAACAATGCTTCAAGAAAGTGGTAAAGGTTTAAGTTCAGGGCAACGGCAGATGATTACAATTGCACGCACCATGCTTGCTGATCCTAAAATCCTTGTATTGGATGAAGCTACCTCTCGCCTCGACGCTTACTCTGAGAGTTTGGTTCAACATGCACAAAAAGCATTATTCAAAGGTAGAACAACATTCGTTATCGCTCATCGCTTAACCACCATTCGAGATGTAGATCGTTTAACAGTTTTTGAGAAAGGAAAACTGGTTGAAATTGGAACTCATGAGGAACTTCTTGCCAAAGATGGAGTATATGCTGAATTGTATCATACCTATTATGCCCATCAAGGTGTAGAGGAGTTAGCTGAGGTTTATAAAGCCCCAGTCCCTGAATCAACTTCTATACATGATACAATGTCTGGTGGTATGGGGAAGATGATGCAAGGTCATGGTCTGAGTCCTGATCAGATGCATGCCATGATGAGAGAAAGAGGAGTCAGTCCTAAAGAGATGCGTGAAATGATGAGAGAAAGGGGGATTAATCCAGAAGAAATACATGCCATGATGCAAAAGGAAAGGCTTAATCCGAAAGAATTCCGTAAAGGGATGAAAGAAAAGGGTACCGACTAAAAATATCCTTTATCTTTTTCTCTTCTGACACTTCACATCTTGTTTTCAAATACAATTTAATTCCCTTTAGCTGACGAATATAAGAATTTACGAGACCTTCCGATGCTGATTTTTCGCATCAGCAATGAAGTTAAATGCTACTGTAGGCCTTTTATTCCCTTTAACTATTGTTATTATCCTAATTCTTGGTAAAATAAGTTAATACTGTCCTCAACAGACCAATAAACCATATAAGAAGAATTCCTAATCCAACTATCCAAATAAAAATTATGACCAGAGTTGTTTTCTTCCCAATTGGCACCTCTCCCTTCCTTTCTTCCATTGCTTTTTTTCGACATTCTTCAATTACTTCTTTTGGAATTAGTTTTAATGCAATTGAAATCCCAATAGGAACTAAGATCAAATCATCCAAATACCCTAAAATAGGTATGAAATCTGGAACAAGATCAATGGGACAAAACGCATATCCAATAACAATGCCTAGAATTAATCTTTTCCACCAAGAGACTCGTGAGTCTTTATACACAAGATAAAGAGTATAAGTTTCTTTCTTAAGGTCTCTGGCTTTATTTTTTAGCTTTGCTATCATTATTCTAGTCACTTCAGATGTGCTACCAAAGTAACGTCCTTTTGAATAAGAGAAAATTTCTGCTCGACTGAAATATTTTTTAGATAATAATATGTCTGATACCCAACAAAGAAAAATCTTATTAGTTTTAGAACGGTAGGAACAATATAAATGACGAAGAAACATTCCACAGTCCTTCGCTTCGAAGAAAAATTATGGAAAGCTGCTGAAAAATTACGAAGCAACTTGGATGCATCAGAATATCGCACTGTGGTTTTGGGACTAATCTTCTTGAAGTTTCTCTCAGATTTCAGTAATGCTGAAGGAGGAAGTTATCAAAAGGTTTTTGTCATCCCCCCAAGTGCTAATTGGGAACATTTAGAAGAAAACTTCAAGAAGCCAGAAATAGGGAATCTCATTGATGAAGCAATGGAAGCAATCGAGCAAGCAAATCCTGTACTGAAGGAAATTCTACCCAAAAATTATTCTCGCAGGAATTTAGACAACCAACGTATAGGCGAACTAATAGTTCTAATTGGAACAATAAAGCTAGAAGCTAAGGAAAACAGAAAGGATGACATTCTTGGTAGAATTTTTGAATATTTTCTGGGACAATTCGCTGAAGCTGAAGGTAAAAAAGGGGGTCAGTTTTACACTCCTCCTAGTGTTGTAAAACTTTTAATTGAGATGATTAAACCATATAAAGGGAAGATTTATGATCCATGTTGTGGATCTGGGGGCATGCTTATACTAAGCGATGAATTTGTACGTAATAATGGAGGTAAACCTACTGATATCTCACTCTATGGCCAGGAATCTAATCGTACGACATGGAGTCTCTGTAAGATGAATCTTGCGATTCGTGGAATTAATGGTGATATTAGGTGGGGAGATACGTTTTCGAGTGATTTACATGCTGATCTCAAAGCCAACTACATCATTGCAAATCCCCCATTCAATGTTAAAGACTGGAAAAGAAATCATCTTCGTCAAGATATCCGATGGAAATTTGGAATTCCACCAGTCCGAAATGCCAATTTTGCATGGGTTCAGCATTTTATCCATCATTTATCTCCATCTGGTATTGCTGCTTTTATTTTAACAAATGGATCGTTGAGTTCTACAACATCTAATGAAGGAAACATTCGGAAAAATATAGTAGAAGCTGGATTGATTGATTGTATAGTGACCTTACCAGATCGGCTCTTCTATAACACAAGCATTCCTGCATGCTTATGGATCATTAATCAAGGAAAACAAAAGAGCATGGATCGGACGGAGGAAGTCCTTTTTATAGATGCTCGAGATTCTGGAGAATTAATCAGTAGAGTCCATAAACAGCTTTCTGAAAAGGATATTAAACGGATTTCTGGGACATATAATTCTTGGAAAGCTAGAATAGATGAGTATACGGATATTCCTGATTATTGTAAATCTGTCAATATTAGTCAAATCCGTGAGAATAGGTATATCTTAACTCCTGCACGTTATATTGAAATAGCTAAAGCAGAAGATGAGGATGAACCTTTCGAAGAGAAAATGGATGAGTTACTAGCTGAACTTGAAAAACAGTTTAAACAATCAGAGGAATTAATTGAATCTATAAAAGAGAATCTTGGTGACCTCGGTTTTGATCTCTAAACCATCAATAGAATTCAAGGTTACAAAGGTTGGAAATATCCCTGTCGACTGGGAAGTCAAAAAAATCAATCAGGTGGCAAAATTTAATGAAATTCCAATTAATGATTCTTTCATTCATAAGGAAATAGATTACATTGATATTTCATCTGTTAAAGAAGGAAGAATAATAGAAATAAAAAGAATAGCTACGGCTGAAGCTCCGAGTAGAGCAAAAAGAGTAATTAAAGACAATGATATTCTAATTTCTACTGTCAGACCTAATTTGAAGCATTTTACAATTGTCAAAAAAAGTTCGGAAAAATTAATCGCTTCTACAGGATTTGTTGTCATTTCCCCTAAAACAGTAGATCCTTATTTCCTGTACTACTATTTGACAAGTAAACACTATACCGACTTTCTAACTGCAATTGCAGACACTCATACATCAGCATACCCAGCTTTCACCCCAGATGTTATCAAAGCGACATTTATACCATTCCCTACTATCACTGAGCAGGAAAAAATTGGAAGCGTTCTTTCTAAGTTCGATGATAAAATCAGACTCAATTACAGCATTAATAAAACGATTAAATCCTTGGGTTTTACATTTTTCAAGCATTGGTTTAAAAAATATCTAGGAGAGACATCTGAAAATTCTAGAATCAGTAACTATGGAACCATAGGGGACATAGTTCAAATACAAGCAGGTTATGCATTTAAGAGTAAAAACCTTTTAGAACATGGGACTCATGGTGTTGTAAAAATTAAGAATATCTCTGAAGAGACGGTTAATATAAAAGATACACAATTTATTTCCAAAGAAACAGCTTTGAAAATGGATGAGAAATTCAGAGTTGATTCTGGAGCGGTTCTTATAGCATTGACTGGAGCCTATGTGGGAAAAATCGGTGTTGTTCCTAAAACAGATAAAACCCTCTGGTTAAATCAACGTGTAGGTATGTTAAAAGAGAAAATAAAATACGGATCATTCTTTATCTTTTTCTTATTGTCTAGTGAGAAGTATCAACGTCTTTTAAAGACCATAGCTAGGGGCACAGCTCAACCTAATATAAGTAGTTCAGATATTGAATCTATTGAAATCCCTCTTCCTACCCAGGAAGAAGTTAAAGAGTTTGGTCTTTTCTTTGATCCTTTCTTTAGGTTTATGATAAATAACTTATACGAAATAGAAAAACTCTCTGAAATAAGGGATAAACTCACCCCTAAACTTATATCAGGAAAATTTAGAATAAGAGATTTGAGAACTTAACTAGGGATTGATATGTTTGATTATCAATTAGTCGGTCTCTTCTTTGGGATTAATTTAACCATCTATTTGGTTATAACTCTACCTTTAGATATAGTAACTTATAGTAGGAAATCCAAAAATGGAAAGGAAGCTGACCATAGATTAGATACTAAGCTTTGGATGATTATTACTTTCCTAGCTTCATGTTATATGTGGTTATTATTTCTTTTAGTTCCTATAGATGCTCTACTTGGACTTAATATATTCATATATCAAACTTCAATATCATTTGATACTTTAAATACTCTGATTCAAATTTTAGGACTTATAATTGTGCTACTTGGAACTTTTATTGCCTGTTGGGGACGGGTCTCACGAGGAAGACGCGCTTTTTCTTGGGGACTTCCCAAGAAATTGGAAAAAGAGGGAATGTATGGCTATATTCGACATCCTCTTTATGCATCTTACTGTTATTATTTTCTTGGATTTGGAATGATTCTACAAAATGTGCTTATCTTACCTCTCCTACTTGGAATATATGGTTATTATGATCTTTCAAAATATGAGGAAGCTATTCTAATCGATCACTTTGGTGAAGAGTATAGTGAATATCAAAAGAGGGTTGGGCGGTTTTACCCGCGATTACGAAGAAATTAGGTAGTAAAAGCTATAGGCCATCCTTGAAATTGGTTAATTATTAGGTCAATTTTTTCCATTAATGAAATTGTTTCTT
>JBHLPQ010000041.1:0-22054 GCA_048939265.1 Promethearchaeota archaeon | reverse complement strand
CGAGAATGAACTCTGAAGAACAATTTCTAATCCTCCTTCCGAAGTCGGAAAGAGCTCTATCTCTCGATGATCGGGAATTTTCATTAAGTTTCACCATTCGATAATTTTTTTGGTGAAATATCTTTGGAAGGCTTCTTAGAACCACAATTCTCACATCTTTCGCTATTTAGTGATACAGCTAAGATTGTAGAACGGAGATTCGCGTGATATTACCTATGTCACGATTTTTTAAGATTAATTTTTGATTCTTTCTAGAAAATCTATCCTCTCGGCTATAGAATCGTTACATTTTGATTTCTAATAACATAATTATCCTCCCCAAAACAAATAGTGGAATTGCTATATAATGAAAAGGCTTAAAAAAATAAACTAGGATGAAAACACCGATGTTATTCAGGTTTTTTTCGTTTTCGCCCAAAAAGATCGGTATCCTGGGCTTCTAATCCGTCCTGGCTCACATATTGATGCTGTTCAAACTTATTTAATGCATCCTCAAATTCTACAATATTCTGTTTGAGGGTTTCAAATCCCTTAATAAATCTTAAAGAAAGCCCTAGTACAAAACTAGCATAATGAATCTCAGAACCACCTAGCCTTGTATTCAGTTCATGACCTAATTGCATCTTAATGAAAGAGAGTGCCTGTCTTCCTTCGATGGAGTCTCTTCGCTCGAGATAATGATACATCAATCCTCCAAAATTATAACCCCACATTTTAGCCACATCATCGTCAGATCCTCCAACTAAAGCGATATTACTCCTTGCGTCATCGTAACTCTGGTTGAATTGCGTAATGATCCCAGATGCAAGCTCATTTGGGATCTTGAGGTGCTTTTTGAGTTGAGATACTTTCTTCGCAAGTTCTGTAATCTTTTCCTTCCCTGCTTCTTTGTACATTTCCTCTAGATGCTCTGAGGTGATTTTTTTACTAGATCCATCTTTTGGACACATAATCTCTAAACCCCATCTCAGTCAGATTGAAGTTTTTGATATCCGATTCTAATTTCAAATCCTGATTATTTAAAACTAATTATTCTGAATATTCCTCCAATTGATACCTAGTAACTGTTTTATGTTTTAATTCCAGTATCAAGATTCTTTACCCCAAAAAAATGGAAAGAGGTAACCATAAACCAAACAAGGATAGGATTAAAGCTAAAATTAATCCTAAAAAAGCAAGAAAATCGAATTCTCCTTCGATTAGGGAAGGATCACCCTTCATGTCTGAAAGGACAACAGAGAAATGGTGGTCAGATTTCTTCTCTGCCATACGACTACCCATGGCTGCTGCCAGAATTGTAGCAACAGTCGTTATCGTAACTCCTATAGTTATCCGGTTTGCAATAGATTCATAATTATCTGCGAGTTCTTCCGTATCTAATTGCCTTCGTACTTCAGCCCAAAGAGGCCCTCTATAGAGGCTGTAAATATTATCCCAATCTAACTGATATATTTCAGCATCTGGATCTACTGATTCCCAACCATCATCTAAGGCATCAAGATCATCTAAGATTGATTCTAAACCTTAATTCAAGTAATATTGCTCCTTTGGTATTGAATAAAGAGGAGTAAATGTTTCCCAGCTATCTCGCGAAATATTATAGTCAACCCCTGCTTTTTCAATTGTGGTGATTTCATAATCATCCATATCAGTATCTTCTAAAAACTCGAAATGCATAACTCCAGCGAAAGTTGTTTGGATAAGATTGTTACCTTGAACCATTGCTGCCATAAATTTTAATTGATAGATTTCATCTTCATCCGTTGTCAACGAATTAGCAATAACGCTGTATTCCAAAGCAATAATTGCACCCTCTGTAAAATAATCGATTGCTCTGAGGCTTTGAGAACCATCAAGATTACTAAGGATAGCTATTCGATCAGATATCTTCTCCACATTATCTTGATGTTCTAGCGCCTTACTTCGCGCTTCATCAGCTTTCAGTCTTATGTCATTTTGAATTGCACCTGCAGCGAAAGCAAAGAGTGTCACGAGGATTATAATAATAAGAGCTATTTGCCTAAATAGGAATCTTAACATGATTTAACATCCTTATGTTTAGTTGTGTTTCTTTCTTTTATATAAAATCAATGTTATTAAACTAAATAACAAGATTGAAAGATTAATATTTGATATGGGTAGAGATTGTGTTTCTGATGTCTCAGTGAGAGCTTCTTGGTTGAAAGGAGCAATAACCCTAAACTCCTCTGAAAAACCATAGATATTAGAATTGTCATTTAAAAAGATTTTAAGACGATAATCATCTCCTGTTGGAGTCTCTTCTGGTATTTTCCATTTATAATGACTCTCACCATCAACGTGACTGGACAACGTGTCAATTTTTTCGTCATCTTTATACAATTCTATCGTAGCTTCCCCTAAATCCACTTTACAATTCCAAGTGATGACATATGTCGCACCTGCTCGCCAAGCACTCACAGGGGTAGGATTGGTAAAATAGATAGTTGGATAAGTTATATTGGGATTGGTAATCTCAAATTCAAAACTAAAAGTAGAGATGCTTGAGTCATTGGAATCGAAAATAGCAACCACATAGTCGTTTCCTGGTTCCGTAGAGGAAGGAACCTCCCAATCACAAGAACCACTATTTATTAAATCTTCTGCTATCCAATCTACAATTGAAACTCCTTTTATTAGAACGATATCGACATCATCTACTACTCCATAGGTTGACCATTGAATCTGTTCAGTTTCTAAAGCAGTCCAAGTTGTAGTAATATTCGGTGAAATAATAGTAATAAAAGCATCTGTACCATTATATCTTGTTGTATAATTAGCTAAATAGATCTGAGTGGCAGCATATGTAACAACAAGAGTTGAATTTGTATTGGTATATGTAGTAACTCCAAACACATGATTTGTCGTTAATAAAATATCCTTCGTACCCCAATAGAATTCTAATGTGGTCCAATTTGTTGGATTGGAATAAGGTGCCTGACTAATCACAAACCACACATCATCACTAGTGGCAAATCCATATACGATGTAGAAGTTACCTAGCACATTTGATGAATCATCCATTCCATCAGAGATAATACTGGGTCTACCTTCCCAATAATCTGTTACTCCTACCATACTGAGAAGCCAACTATTCCCACCATCAACTGAGGAAGCAACTAATACATCATGATCTTCTTCAGACCATAACCATTGAAAAGCTACTACAACACGGGTCGTAAATAATGCTGAACGACTCACGCTAATTACAGGGTAATCGACGAGAGCGCTAGCGGATTGAAAGGGGTTACTTATATTTTCAAAGAGGGCCTCACTTGAGTTCTGGAATCCATATTCAACTCGGATTCTTTGTACGGAGTCATTATCAGCTCCAAAAGCATAAACAAGATAAACGGTATCAAAAAAATCAACTATCACATCAGGGTGAGTGTGAACAAAATTATCACTATAGCCCCGAGTATGCCAGACGTCCCAGCTGACGCCTCCATCAGTAGATTTTCTTACGTTAATTTTACGATCATCTGCGTTAACTATATGTTCATACGCAACAATGAGATGGCTATCAGTTCCATTGTTATCAATTGCAATGGAAGGATTCCTGTCATTGTTGGTATCATTATCAACAGGAAAGAGAGCCCAGGAGTTATAACTAAAAAGGGCGATATCATGAGATGAAGGATTTCCAACCTCAGTTTCTTCAAATACAACATAGATATTGTTATCATGTAAATCGATTGCAATATCTGGATTCTCAAGTAAAGAAACGCTATAGATAAACACCTCTCGAGTCCAGTTTTGACCTTCATTTGTTGATTTTAAAATATCAATAATATAGAGATTGTTAGATGAATTAAAGTAAGTATAGACAGTCCATAAGTTTCCATCAGCATCAACAGCTGTACCTGGAGAAAATTTAACCTCAGCTCCCAATGAAACAAGAACATCATAGGTGTCTGCAGAAGTTAATGTTGTCTTCTCTAACTTTTCATTGATCTGGATGTTATTCACTGGAGATGCTTGTTCTAATTCTGAATTTTTGGCTTCAAAGGGGACAGGTTTGTTTAAAGTATCTGTATACCTAGAAGAATGTATAAAAAATATAACCAGACAAAATAGTAAGAATATTCTCATTTTAAACCTGACTAGTTGAAACATTAGTATCTCACGTTTAATTAAGGTTTCTATTTTTTTTCGTGAGTGTTTTACAGATAGTTTCATTATATTCTATGGAAAATGGCCAGTGGATACCTGTAGATAGCCACGAAATTTCACTCTTATTAGGAATCCATTGCTTCTTAAATAATTAAGAGATATTCTTAAAATCTATGGTCTATTTAAATATTAACAATAGGAATAAGTAGCGTCTGAATCTATTGTATTTAAGTTAAATTGGAGATCATTCAAATGTACGAGGTCAATGAAACTTTTTTAGCCAAATTAGTAACCACTCCTCGGGCAACAGGATATGAGTTGTCAGCTCAGAGAGGAATTAAACAATATCTTAAGAAAGCAAATGTAGATAAGATTTATGCGGATCGAGTGGGGAATCTTTATGTAGTTATCAATCCAGATAGTCCTTTTAAAATCATGCTAGCTGGTCATATCGATCAAATTGGTTTTCAAGTAAGCTATGTTGATAAAAATGGATACTTATGGTTTAAACCCCTTGGTGGGTTTGATGTTACCACTCTTCCAGGTAAACGAGTAAAAGTCACTGGAAAAAAGGGGATTATTCCTGGGGTTATTGGTAAGAAAGCTATCCATTTAATGAAACCTGAAGAAAGGACAAAAGTTCCTGAAATGGAAAAACTATTCATTGACATTGGTTGTACAAGCAAAGAAGAAGCAGAAAAACTGATCGATATTGGTGATTTTGCTATTTTCGATTATGGCTTTCAAAAGCTTGGTGAACATAATTTTGCTATTGCTGCGGGGTTTGATGATGCTATTGGATCTTACATTGTCGCTGAAATAATGAAGGAGCTTGCAAAAGATAAAGATTTTTACGCTGGTGTGTATGGTGTTTCCACAGTTCAGGAGGAGATCGGTTTACGTGGAGCCACGGTTGCTGCTAGAGCTATCCAACCTCATGTTGGAATTGCTTTCGATGTTGGGCATGCAGCTGATTCACCTGATGTGAAGAAAAAAATAGTCGGTGATACCAAACTTGGTGGAGGACCAATAATCGTCAGAGGGCCTAACATCAATCCTGTCCTCTATAAACGTTTAATTGACATAGCAGAGAATAATAAGATTCCTTATCAAACGATAGCATGGCATCGAGGTACTGGAACAGATGCAAATGCAATTCAACTGACAGGAGCAGCGACGGCTTTGATCTCAATTCCTAATCGGTATATGCACACAGCATCAGAAGTTATATGTCTTGATGATGTTGCAAACATTGTTAAATTAACTATTGAATTTATCAGGTCAGTAATTGAAGCAGATACGTTTATCCCAGTTTAATGTGAATCTCAGCTACCATAAATTTCGGAGAATTTTTTATCTAAATACTCAATGAAGTACTTTGGGGAAATTTCTTCTCCTGTGATTCTCTTGATGAGTTCTGGGGGATCATACAGATTAGAAACAGAATGAACATTCTTTATTAGCCAGTTGATAATAGGTTTGAATTCCCCTTTCTTAACGAGCGCTTTATAATCTGGAATTTCTTGAGCCATTTTTGCTAGCATCTGCGAATTATAGATATTACCCATAGCATACGATGGGAAATAGCTAAACAATCCACTTGCCCAATGGGTATCTTGCAAAACTCCCTCTGCGTCATTCTCAATGTCTACTCCAAGATACTCTTTATACTTCTTATTCCATATTTTAGGAAGTTCCTCTGTACTGATTTTTCCCGATAATAGATCCCGTTCGAGCTCAAATCGGATGACTATATGTAGAGAATAAGTCACTTCATCAGCAGTAATCCTGATTTTTGATGGTTTCACCAAATTAATGGCATGAACAAATGGATCTAATTCGACATCTGAGAACACGTCCTCAGTCATTATTTTAAGCTTTGGGAGATAGAATTCCCAAAATTCACGGCTCCGCCCTAGAATATTCTCAATAAATCTGCTTTGAGATTCGTGAATTCCATAAGAGGCCGATTCTCCCACAAACTGATATTTATATTCTTGTGAAAGGTATTGCTCATAAATTCCATGTCCAGCTTCATGAAGTACCGAATAAAAAGAATCTGCGAAATCTTCTCCATAATACTGAGTAGTGATCCTCACATCGTCGTAATAACCTGTTGTAAATGGGTGTTCAGTTTCATCTATTCTTCCTCGATCTAAATTATATTGAACTAATTTTGCTATATCCTCAGACAGTTGTCTTTGGATAGGGATTGGACACTTGCGTTTGATCAGGGAAAGATTTGGTTGATTGGGTGAGTTCACACATTTTTGTATTATTGGAATTAAACCCTCTTTCAGTTCATCAAATATTTTTGTATATTGAGCTGCAGACATACCTGGTTCAAATTTTTCAACCAGAGCATCAAAAGGTTCTAAATTCGGGTCTAAGTGATGGGCTTTCTCTTTTATCAACTCTATCATTTTATCTAATGCTGGTTTAAATAGTTCAAAATTCGATTCTTTTTTCGCTTTTTTCCATGCATCAATTGCAATTGGGGTATGTTTAGCTATCTTTTCAACCAATTCTTTAGGAATTTTTGATTCCCGATTGTACTTCCGCTGGATTAGCTCGACTTCCCGTTTTTTATCTGTATCAAGAGAGGAATAATTGGGATCCTCCTTAATTTCCTTTAATAGATCTTCAATCTGAGGATCAGCAATGACATCATGCACTAAGGTCGTGACCATCGCCATTTCCTCACTACGCTGCACTACACCTTTGGAAGGCATATAAGTCTCAAAATCCCATTCAAGAATATTTAAAATTTGATAAAGTACAAAATACTTGTGAATATACTCTTTTAAGAGAATTTCATAAGCTTTTATCTTGTCCATTTTTAAATCCTCAAGTGGTTACTCGTTTTTATCAGGTCATTTTAGGCATTTCTTACAGGTCTAAACAGAATAGATTGATAATATCAGAGAGTCTAACAGTTCGTTTTTTCAACTTTACAGATGTAGATGTTTGTACATGAAGAATAATCAATTCAACCTCAATAAATTATAATGTAAAAATCGTGGGAAAGGCTGTTACTTATGCAACTCCTTTTAAATTAACTAATTTAGAACATGTGGATCGTTCAGACTCTATTGTACTGTTTAGAATTAGATTTGGACTGGTTTATCCAGAATTCTACCTCAATAAAGATTTTCATTGAATAGAAATTCTGGATTTCATAAAATAGAAATCCTTATAAAATCATAGTATATTAGATTTTATTAGATTTTAATGATCAGTGCTTTGCGTAAAGAGCTCTTTGACATATTCGCTGAATATTATGAAGATCATGGCATTCCTAGGTTATGTGGTCTTATAGATACCCTCTTTCTTTTTGAACCTCTTGATCCAGAAAACAAAAAATGGACTCAGAAATCCATTTCAATGAGATTAACAGATTTTTTTCCTGAGGGGAAATTCTCCGTACCTTCTATTAACAGGGCTATTAAAATAAACGAAAAGTATGGTACTGTTCTAAAGGAGGGTACCCATAAATCTGGATATACCTACACAGCAATCTCGGGAATAGAGATGATTTCAAGAATTTTTGAAGGATTTATCGAAAAAACAAATGATTGTATTCACAAACTGCGGCACCTCGAGGATAGAACCCCAGATACAGATCCTACACTAAAAAAAATCCTTGAAGAACAAATCTTCGGATATATAATATATGTTGAAATATTAGAAAAAGCAGTAAACTTCTTTAAAGATGAATTTTCCAAATTGGAGGAATTAAATGTCTAATATCATCGAAGTAAAGGATTTAAAGAAATACTTCGGAAAGGGAGAGAAGCTTGTTAAAGCTGTTGATGGAATATCTTTAAAAATTCGTGAAAACGAGATTTTTGGCTTTCTTGGACCGAATGGGGCGGGTAAAACCACAAGTCTTCGGATGATTATCGGACTTTTGAAACCAGATGCTGGAATTATTACCATCAACGGACAAGATCCTTATAAAAACGGAAAAGAACTGAAAAAGATGCTTGGAATAATTCCTCAGTCTTTAACTTTTTACGATGATCTCACTGTGGAAGAGAATCTATGGTTCTTAGCAAAGATATATGAAATACCTCACAAGGAGGCGAAAGATCGCATAGACTTATTAATTTCTAAGGTTGGGCTTGAGGAGAAAAGGAAGCATCTAGCTCGAAATTTATCAGGAGGATTGAAAAGAAGATTGAATTTAATTCTGGGTCTAGTTCATGATCCAAAAATCATTTTATGTGATGAACCAACTCCAGGGCTTGACCCACAATCTCGTGTTGCAGTCTGGGATGTACTCAAAAGTTTACCAAATCAAGGTAAGACTGTGATATTAACTACTCATTTTATGGAGGAAGCAGATCGACTAAGTGATCGTGTAGCTATTATAGATCATGGTAAAATTTTGGTTCTAGACACTCCAAAAAAATTGAAATCATCCATCGGCGAAGGAGATTTAGTGGAATTCTCATTGAATGAAGAAGGAAATTTGGAGAATTTGATTCGATCATTAAAGAGGTTTGAAGGAATTGAAGACACTTATATATCAAGTGGTTACGTTGTTATTCGTGCACTTGATGTAGTGTCTCGTTTAAGTCGAATATTAAACTTCATTGAATCTCAAGGCTGGACAGTTGATAATATGGCTATTAGAAGCACCTCACTTGAAGATGTTTTTATCAATTTAACTGGCCGAGCTCTACGTGACTAAGAGGTAGTTCCATGTCTTTAAAGCAGATTTTTGGTGTTTCTCAAAGACTAGGAATACAGGTGATAAGAAGCAGATGGACTATCCCATATTTAATTCTCTTTCCCCTATTCTTCATAGGAATTTATTGGTTTGGTTTCTCAGCAGCTGAAATTGGTACAAATCACACTTTCAATCTTGGAATCCTCAATTTGGATGAGGGATTCAGTGAAAAGTACAAAGAACTGTTTCAAAATGAATCTCTTATGGGAGGGTGGCTTCCTCACTCTCAAGAGGTTATTGAAAAGGGACTTACAATTGAAGTCATAGATCTCTTCTCAGAACTTAAATATTCCAATGAGACTGATGCAAAACATGTTTTTGAAGTAGAACTTTTCAATTCCGGTTCTAGTCTTGAAGCTAACAAAAGTTTGGAACGCCGAGAATTGGATATTCTAGTTATTTTCCCACCAAATTATACCAATATATCGTTATCAGCTGTAAATAACTTTTTTTACATTACTTACGGGTACTTCTTACATGAAATGATCCAATCTATTGAGCCCACAGCTCCAGATCTACCATATTCAAATGATACTGCGACAATCAGTATTCTAGGTGATGAAACTTACATAAATTTCATCATTGCTAAAGGAATCGTGTCCAGTGTCATCAACCAATATCATGATCTCTCAACTGTTTTTGGATCTCCAGGAGGAAGAATATCACTGGTATGGAATCAGGATTACCAAATAGATTTACCCAAATATTCATTTTTCGAAATGATGGTTCCTGGTTTAATCATGTTTGGAATTATCATCCAACCGAGTTTCTATTCAACCCTTATGTGCAATGAGTTTTCAGAAAAGAGAAGAATGACCTTTGATCGTATCCTTGTTTCACCGCTTTCCGCAACAGATTATATTATAGCAACGTTGCTTGTCCAGCTCCCTGTATTATTTTCTCAAACAATAGTTCTGTTCTCTGCCTGCTTTCTCCTAGGATTTACCCCAGCAGGAGATATATTCCTTGGATTTCTTATTGCATGTTCGTTATTTCCATTTGCAGCTTCACTAAATTATATAACAGCCGCATTTTTCTCCGATGAGGATGTGTCTGGCACTGTGACAGGTTTTGGTGCCCCAGTCCTTGGGTTTATGTCTGGAGCATTTGTTGAGATTCCTAAAATTATTCTTATTCCAAATTCCTTTCCTACTTCAAGTGGGGTGACGCGAGATTTTCTTCTCTGGGATCTTCTTCCTCTTACTCACGGCGTGAATGCTATCCGCAAAGTCCTATTATACGATTTTGCAATTGACCAAGTCTTTCCAGATTTATTGTTGAATCTTTTCCTTTCTTGCATCATGCTTATCGTCTTTGTTTATGTATTTAAGAAGATGAGATTTAGGAGGCGCTAATTATATACAAAATTTTCACTTATACTGTCAGAAGTTTGAAGCAAACCTTTAGGAATTGGGAGATGTGGGTTCAGATCTTCGTGTTTCCAGCATTTTTCATCTTTGTTATGGCTTTCCTCTATGGGGAGGAAACTGGGTTCGAGGTCGGAGTCGAACATGGAGATATGTTTAGAATTGGTGTTATAAACAAAGATGATTTTGAATCTTGGAAGACTACTATCCAAAATTACACCAGATTTATCAAAAAAGCAGACATCGTAGGAGATCCAGTGAGCGATGGTTTTGGAGCTAATTTTATAGAAAATATCAACAATACGAATCACCTTCTTTCAGAAGATTACGACACTCGATACACGGTACTTTATCCGTTCGATAGTATTGATGATGCAACAACAATGGTTCAGAGTAGGTTTATTTCTTTATGTTTTGTGATTCCAGAGAATTTTTCGAGAACTGTATTGACAGCAATAAATCATAAGATCAATATTACAACAGGAATGACTATTTCACCTGAATTAATCCAATCAGAAGCCATAGTTGAACTAATTGGAGATTTTAGTTATGCACGATTTTCAGAAGCTTCGATATTATTAGAGGAGCAGTTACAGAATTATGTCAAAGAATTTTCATATGTTGATCTCTCTGAACAATTCAATTTGGAAGTAATAAATCTAACTTCAATCCACTTCACTGAATTCCATTCATTTATCCCAGGATTCTATATTATGACGTTACTTTTATCAAGTGTTGGTATTTCAGGTGTCTTGGGACGAGAAAAAGAATCAGGAACCATTGATAGATTGAGATTGAGTAATTTTTCACGTTTTAAACTCAACATCAGCTTATCAATAACTCAATTCCTCACTACTGGGTTACAACTTATCATGTTTTTTATCGCAATCTATTTAATTGGCTTTCCTGGGCAAGGAGACCCCCTTGCAGCCTCAATCATTGTATGTATAAGCATTCTTCCCCTTCTAGGTTGGGGTTTAGCTTTTGCTGTTCTCCTTAAAGGTGATGCAGCACTTTACGGCCCAGGATTACTTTCCATTCCATTCTCCTTCCTTACAGGTTCATTCATTCCCCTTCCTCGGGTTCCTCTATATGGGGATATTCAAGTGTGGCATCTGAATCCTTTTTACTCCACAAGTGAGGCATTAAGAAAGATACTCTTCCTTAATTATGGGCTTAACCAGGTGATACTAGAACTGAGTCTCTTATTGATAATAGGACTTTTCATCTACATCTTAGGAACCGTTCTTTTTATCAGAAAAGTTTACGAGCCAGTTTAAGAGAGGGATGTAAAATTGAATGTTTGCCTAGAACCTCCTGAAATATGTTTTTTCCATTCTATATCTCTTAAGGAGAAATTAGATTATAAAACTTCAATCTAATTCGTTTTTATTTTTTTTTGATAAAATTTTAATTTTAACCTTCATCTATAATAAACCAGATTTTTAATCTGAATAAAGAACATTTAACTACTTAATTATAGAAATTGAAGGTGATTATCTAATGAAGCGAATAAATAAACTTGGATTGGTTCTTTCTGTGAGTTTCTTGTTACTCTTAACGGCGCCGATACCTGTAAACGCCCAAAGCCGTGATTTTGAAGAAGGTGATATGCTTACCTTTGGTTACCAAGAGACTTACAAACGAATTATCGAAGTGGGTGGGGGGAAAGAAAATGGTGAATACGAACTTGATCAGGCGAATGTGAATATCGAAATCGAAGATATTGATAGCGAAGAAGTTGAGTACACCTATTGGGATCGTTATGGGTCCTCTGACAAAAGTACAGTTAGGTATGATAGTGACATTAGTGAATTTGTAATGCTTTTTAGACCAAATTATGTTAGTGATGATGGGGATGCTGTTTTAAGTTCCATCAGTGGGCCAATGGATATGATCGGTGGATTTTTTATTGACCCAGAATGGGATACCATAAATGAGAATTTTGCAGATAGTCTCAACGATTGGGAGACAACCGTAGCAGGGAGTACTATTGATATGGACGACTTTGTCAGCGACGCTGATACATTCACTTTAATGGGTAAGGATAATTTGGACGATGGTCTGGACGCCTTCACAGATACAACGCGGAAGTGGTCAGGTAAGATTGTTTTTACGGATAACATTGTGTACTGGGACAATAATGATGGCGAATGGCGTGATTTAGAAAGCTATGAAATTGAATGGAGTGCGGAATACACAGAAGGCGGAACATTAGCAAAGGCGAGTCAAACAAAGAGATACGCGAATAGCAAATGGTCAGTGGAGAATTCAGAATTCCTTCAAAACAAAGCTGTAAGTCTTGGAGCTGCAGGCGGTGGTTTAATTCCAGGGGTCACTCATGCCTTTGAGTTACCTATTATGATCCTCGCGGTTATTTCTTCTACCATCGCGTTGAGATTTGTTGGTAAGAGAAGAAGCTAATCAGGCCATTCTCCTCCTCTTTTTTTCGAACCTTCCCATTATCGTCTACTTTCTGGTTTCCAATATTGTAAAAATTCCTTCCAGTCTGTAGTCATAACTAAATCGTATAGTTTCTGAGCAAGAGTTCTAATCTCCCATTGTGCATCTTTTTTCAACCTTTGTTCCAAAAACCAGATAAGACTACTCATGTTGAAAGTCCAAGTCACAATAGTTTTACAAGCATTAGGAAGACAAAATCTGGCATCTTCCCTTGGAATCTTATTTTCACGATAATATCGGTACTCATCCGCCTCTCTTTTTCGAGATTCAATATATTTTTGTTTCAACATCTCATTTTTCTCAATTCTTGGAGGGATAATAAACCAATCAGGGTCATTTAATGGATCGAAATAACGTTGGGATTCTTGGGTGAAGGTGACTCCGATTCGCTGGCGCACTAACTGATGTGAACAGGCTCGACTGATCCCACGTATTTGTACCGTCATTGAGGTATGCTCTAAAACGGACCAGTGGCCCCAGGAGAAGATTTTCTCTGGTATTTTTGCAATGTGTTCTTTCCGACGCGATGTTTTCATTCCTTCAATGATCCCTGTTACAGGGGAGATTTGAATTATTTTTATTTCCAACTTCCAGCTCACCAACTCTAAGTATAATTAGGATTGAAATAGTGCATCGAGGGGTACTTTAATATCTTGATACCGAAAAGAGAGGATATGTCGTGTTGTTTTTGGTGCAAAAAGTTTGTTACTTTTTGCTGATTCTATAACATCCTGTTTGGTAACTCGTGTTCGTAGAAGAGCAAACTTTCCTGTGCCAGTTTCAACGGATTGGATTGCAAAGTCTAGTGTTTTTGCATAATCAAATAGATCGGAACCAAAATAGTTCAAAAACTTCTTATAGATTTCTTGCTGGGTTCCTTTCAAAGAAAAATATTCCCCATCATCTGTTTTAATTGTAAACCCGTATTCTGGATTATTCAACACATCTGAAGAGAATAATTCCACTTTTTTCCATTCTATCCCTATTTTATTAATTTCATCAGGAAAATTGAAAAACCCTTTTCCTGTGTAAATTGGATGCCAAGTTCCAAGAGTAATTTCAGGATTATCTAAATATTCAATCTCAACACATGGAATCTTTATTATTTTAATTCCTTTCTCCTCACCAAGTTCTTTAAGCGCAACCACTCTATGATGACCGTCTAGGATAACATTTTCGTGTTTAGCTATTAAGATTGGCCTAAAAAAATATCCTAGTTTTCTCAAGTTTTCTTTCAACCATTCCACTTGCGTTTGTACAATCTCTTCATGACCATAAAGTTCATCGATATTGATAAGAATGATATGCTGATGAACTAATGGTCTTTCAGAATAAAAGCGATCTTGAGCCATTATTTAACCACTAATTAAATGGATTTTAAATATCTTTATTTCTGTCATTTGTTTAAATTATGCTTAAAACCAGTAAGAAGCAAAGTAGAATTATCAACTTACACCCATCAAGTAGAGTGAAAGGAATTTCTCTTATATAGCTTCTTTTGGCATAACTCCCAAATGCACGACCATCCATACTAATTGTTATATCTTGTATCCGAGTTAAAGTCGAACCGATCAATGGAATCAAAGTATAACGAAGAAGATTTAGAATTCCTTTTAGATTGTTTGGGTTAACGTTAAGTCCTCTTGCTTGCTGTGCATTTTGAATAATATAGGTTTCCCTACTAAAAACAGGTGTGAAACGAAGTGCTAGGGAAAGCGAAAACGCAAAACGATAAGGAATCCCAATTTTAGTCAAAGATTGAGCGAAATCGAATGGATTTGTCGAATTAATGAAAATCCAGCTAATTGTTATTACTCCCCAAAAACGTCCTACTAGAATTAAACCCTGAAAAATTCCATGTTCGTAAATAGGGAAAAAGGGACCAACATTACCAATTGTCACTGGAATAAGATGAAATAAATAATTCCCTCCACGATAGAATATGATCTGAACCAAGAAAATAGTTAAAGAGAAAAATATCATCATTTTATACCGTGGTCTGGCAGTCTTCAATGGTAATTTACCAAAAATAAAAAGTAGAATGAGACCTGTAACGATACAATAGATTTTGAGTAAGTTTGAGGTACTAAAAAGCAACAAAGAGACTGCAATGACTACAAAAAACTTCACAAGTGGATTTGTACCACTTAAATGATCTCCTTCAATAAAATTCTCAAGGAGAGGGGTTTTTTGGTTCTTCATCATAAGAATTCACTTAAGTAGAATCGAGAATGTTATTCTCTTTGAGAAACAGGTTTATTTCATCTGGTGTACCTTGATTTACAAGCTTACCATCACTTAGAACAAAAAAATAATCAACTAAATCACAAAGTTCTCCTCTATGTGACACAATTACGGTTGTAAGCCCCTTTAGCTTTCGTTCTTTCAGTAGATGGAGTAAATACTCAATTTTGTCACGATCCTGCCCGATAAATGGTTCATCAAGTAACAAAAGCTCAGGTTCATAAATTAAAATAGAGCAAATGTTTAAACGGCGCTTCTCACCATAGCTTAAACTGAATGGAGGTATATCAATATAAGAGTTGAGGCTTGCATCTTTGAGTAAAAGCCTTGCTTTAGGAAGGACATCACTAAGGCATTGTTTAAAATTTTTAGGAGCAAAAATCACTTCATCAAGAACAGTTTTCTCAAAGATCTGATGGTTTGGATTTTGAAAAATTAATCCAAAATCTTCAGCTAATTCATGCGTTGGAACTCTTAGCATTTCTTTGTCATAATAGAGAATGCTTCCACTACTAGGGAGAATATTTAGTAAGGATTGTAATAATACGGTCTTTCCAGCTCCATTAGGTCCTACAATTCCATAGATAGACCCCTTATTCATCTCAAATGATATATCTTTTAATATATCACGATCTCTTATGTTAACTTGAAGTTTCTGAACATTTAATATGCGAACTGTATTTTCCCTTGGTTTTATTTGTTGAATATTCATAAGAACATTCTGTGGAATCGTGAAATCATTGAAATCGATTTTAGATTTCCCTAGATCTGCTACAATTCTCCCTTGTTCAAGAATAATCAATCTATCAACTATATCTTTGAATAAGTAGGATTTATGTTCTATTATGATAATTGTTAACTTCTTATTTTGATTTAAATCTTTTAATGCTTGGAGGAGTTTATGAATGCTTTGAATATCAAGGAAAGAGGTGGGTTCATCAAGGACAAGAACTTGAGGAGACATAGCAAGGATAGAGGCAATAGCAACACGTTGTTTTTCACCTCCTGAGAGTTCATTAGTAGATCTCAATGCAATATGAGTCAAATCCATAGTATCCAAACCAAACATTACCCGATGAAATATCTCCTCCTTGCTAAGAAAGAGGTTCTCAGGGCCAAATGCTATTTCTTCATAAACTGAAGAGGTAACAAGCTGATTTTCGGGATCTTGTTGGACTAAACCTACAAATTGGCTTATTTCAGAAATACTCAATTCAGAACTTGGAATATTCTGAAGATATACTTCTCCCTTTAATTCTCCGGCTATAGTATGAGGGATATGACCTGTGAGCGTTAATGCCAAAGTTGTCTTCCCTCCACCACTTGAACCTGATATACAAACAATCTCCTCCTTGTTGAACTCTAAGCTAATGTTTTCTAATGCAGAAGTTCTAGCACTTGGGTACGAAAAGGATAAATTCTGAACACGAATTATAGGAGAAGTCAAATTGATCACTAAACCAGTCGAAGCTTTATTATAGCTTTTGATTCAGTTATCTCCCTGAATATCGATGTGAACAACTTTTTTAATCCAGTAACTACCATGAAAGTCTCGTGCTATCAATCGGAGGCCAGTTGAATCTATAGTTAGTATTACATTAGGATTGTTCTTTATCTCTGTAGAATCGAATTCAATAAAATATCCATCTGAAGCAGTAACTTTTATGGCATATGTTTCTGATTTAGGTTTAGCATTTTCAATAAGAATATACAGAGGAACACCTGTGTAATTTCTAGGGGATTCATGTGTCACATCTCCTATTAATTCTGCTTCAATTGTCACTTGGCGATCTAAAAAGTCAGCAGGATAATAAGTGTATGGATTATAAATGTCTCCAGTAACCTGAGCTGAGAAACGATTTTGAGACAATAAAAAAGAAAAAACCGCTATCTCGCTGATCACAAGGAGAATTATTATAATTAAGCGGAAAATCTGGATATATCGTAAGTTATGGGGGGATTTAGGAAATTTTCGCCAATTTAAAATTGTGGATCTATTGAATAAATTAAACATAGCGATAGGGAACAATCCTCCGAGAATAAATCCTGAAACAAAACTGATACCACTAATGAAAGCAATAAAGAGGGGCGGAATCTGAGAATTGAAAAAAATTAGTTGTTGAATAAACACATTTGAAGTACTAGCTAATGCAGATGCGAAGGAAATAATTATTTTATTATTAGTAGATAGAAAAATGATCAATATAATCTCAATTATCAATCCTTGAGTTCCAGAAATAAGAAGAACGAGAATTCCATGAGCGCTACCCGAAAAAAATTCAATAAATCCCTTCAAAATGCCAGTAAAGAAAGCTACTCCGATTTTTCGGTTTGTTAACAAATAAATAAAAACAATCCAGAAGATATGTAATCCTGCAATAATTTGGCCTCCTCCGAAAGGTATTCCAAGTATTCTGTTAATGAGGTTTCCCAAATATCCAACGAAAGTGCTTAAGATTCCCCCTAAGGAACAAAAAAGTGCCATTATGACTAGGTCACTTGTTTCATAATAATATTGTCTTTTTTTATGGTGGACAAGATCAGATCTCACCCAAGGTATCTTTGAAGCTGGAGTTCTTTCGTTTAGACCTTCATGATTCAAGGAATCCTTCTTTAATTCCATAAAAACTCCCCAGAATTTCAAATTTCTAGGGTACTATATCCGTTGCAGAAAACTCATGGATTATCAGAATTGAAAGGATTTCTGATATGTTTAGCCACAGATTGAGAAAATTTCAGTGATCCTCGTAGAAATTCAGAGGGTTCCATTTTTTGACTGCCCATACGCCACTTCTTGGCTTCATATACGATATCAACACTATCACTACCTATGTGATCCCCTAGAAGAAGGTCAAACTTCTCAGGAACTTCAGGCCTCACTAAGTCAAACTTTCCAGAAGCAGCTAAAGCAGCGTGAGCAATATCTAAAACAATATCAGCAAATTCAATACAGATTGGTTCTTCTCCAAGTTCGTGATGTAAATACCCGCGTTTAATACTTTCATAACCCTGATTAATGATGATTTTAGCACAGCGGTTTAGTAATTTTTCTGAATAAGTGAAATTCTCTAAAACATTTTTCCCCAAGATAGCTTCTCCGTGTTGAGCAGCTGCGACAGCATGAATCGGGGAGAAACCCATACCAATCCTCGGGGGAAGATCAGTACTGGTTTCTAATAAACGTAAATCGAGAATTGGTGCGTATACTGGGTGAACGAAGAAAACTGATAAAGCTTCGCCGATTTTTGCTAGTCTTCGGGGTGGTTTTTCCTCATTGATGTCGTCAATATCAACTATCAAAACGAAATCAATATCGCTAATTCCTGGAATAATCCAGCCTGGTTCTTCCTGTTCCTTCTTAAAAGACCCATAGAGAATTAGTCCTCTCACATATTGTAGAAGCTCATCCTCAACAGCACTTGTGAAATCATCTAGTAAATTATTGTACTCATCATACCAAGACATTGATTTTCAACCACTGTGTTCAAAGACGGGTATTAGAAAGTGAATATATGAATACTTTTCTATACAACACGAATACCAAAGTATATTCACAAAACTGATTAATCCATCTAAAAAGCCAAACTAGAAGTATTTTCTCTCTAGTCTACTCTGTAATTTTCAAAAGATAATTATTTTTCTGTTAACCATACATGGAAGTTTTCCCTTCTCTTCTGAGAAGACGCTTGTATTCTTTATCTAATTTCTTCTGGTTCTCAGTTAGAAGAGGCAGAGGTTTCTCGCTACGGGATCGAAATGTGTCCCCAAGGTTAACAAATTCAATACCTTGATCTTTTTTACCTTTTAATGCATTAAGAAAGATTTGATCTAATTCTGTTCCATCATTAATTGCTTCACGTACAATGCGATAATCAAGATCAAGGATTCCCAAGTTCCCACGAGATCTTTGGCTTTGAATTAATCTTAAAAAATCCTCATCAACATTACGAGCGATTCGTGTTCCTACTCCAGTCATTTGAAAAGGATTCTTCTCGTAAGCCCGAACCTGAAAGATTGGTCCAGTAGTAGGGTGAAAAAGTAACAGATCTGATCCAAATCGGTCAGAAGTTGGCGCGAGAAGTGTCTTCCACTCTCCTGGAGTCTTCCGACCTTCTTTAAGGATATCTCTCAGTATCTCTTGAAGTGATTTAATTGCCATAGTTGTTTCACAATAATTATTTGCACTCAAAACTTTATAGCTTTTGGTTTATAAATAATACAAGAAAATCTAGTTATCATATGTAGTAGCAGAAAAACAAAAATCTAATTTCCAGTCACTTCAGAGGACAGCCAAGGTTAGTAGCATGACTGACATCCCAGCTAAAATTCCTCCAGTTACAATATGAGTATCATTGCCATTATCACTGCAGGTTTCGTGAGCTGCAGGTAATATTTCGTCTAAAGAGATAAATGTCATTATTCCAGCAACAAAGGCCAAAGATATCACAATAAATTCTTCATTAATGGTTCCCAATCCCATCAAAACCACTAATCCTACAACAGCTCCGAGTGGTTCCGCTAAACCCGAAATAAACGAAGTTAAAAAGGCTCTCCACCTACTATTAGAAGCAGCATAAACTGGAATGGCAACAGAAAGACCCTCAGGGATATTGTGTAGAGCGATGGCTATAGCAAGAATAAGACCTAACTCTAAGGAGAATAAACTTCCAGTAATTGTGACAAAGCCTTCTGGGAGATTATGGATCGCTATCCCGACTGCTACTAGAAGACCTGTTCTCATTAAGTTTGGATTTGTCTTTTTCCCAAGAAGAAAATCATCATCATCACACGAATGTTCATGCATGTACTCATGTGGTATCAAAAAATCTAGCAAGGCAACAACTATCATTCCTGAAAGGAAGAAGAATCCTGCTACTAAAATCTCCAAACTGGCAATTGCTTCGGGAAGTAATTCAAAAATAGAAACACCTAACATTACGCCAGCTGAAAAACCCATTGAGAGACTTATGATTTTTGAATCATCTTTCTTGATAATGAAGACAGTAATAGCGCCGAGAGTAGTAGAAAGGCCAGCAAATAACGAGAGAAATAATCCCCAAAGGATTTGTTCTGTAGATACCATCATGAAACCATTGTTTTATACTATTTAAAATTGTTTTCGATTGTGAACATCTTACTCATAGTATTAGTTTCTATTATACTTGGATAAGAATCCCTTCCTTCTGAAACAGTTTAATCACAGATACTACAGTATCTAGATCAATCATTGGGTAATAGAAGCTGAGTGAAAGAAAAATTTCTTCTATTGTTAAAGAGCCATTGGCTAAGTTAAGCAGTTCCAGAACAATACCTCCCCAATATTCTTTTAGTAATGATTGGAAGATTTTTTTATCATCTGGAGAACGATCAGGTTTATCCAACTGTTTATAAGATATCGGTCCTGTGTAATTTCGTTTGATCTTCGTATGAGTAATGACTTCTTCCCTTTGATCTTCAGACTCTATTCCTAACTGCTTTTTAACCCGAGAAAAATGAGCTGCAATTACTTGATAAAAATAACTTAATTTTTCTTGGAATTCGTCTTTAGGTTTGAGTTCAGAGATTTTCTCCATTCGAAGTAAGATTGAATTTTCAAGGAAGTTTAACTTCCTTTTTTTCTGGTTTACAGTCAAGCTTTCTTGATCTAAATGTAATTCATAATTAAGTGTTTCACCTATCCCTTCCAAAAACACAGAGTAAAGCAATTCTTCAAGAATTTGGGGATCTGAAATAGATAAACTGAAAGCAGCTGACCCAGCTATTATAGCTACACTTTTACACTCGAGAGGCTCGACTTTATCTACAGAATCAGCGCTAGAGTGATGAAAAGGATCATCATGTCCAAGCATTACACTGGGAATAGAAAAATATTGATCATTAAATAGCATATGGTCACTTCCTCCTGAAAACGGTTTTAATCGATAATTCAACTGATAAGAGCGGCCAATTTCGTCGTATATCGGTTTCTGTTCAGAAACACAACTCGCAGCATTATTAAGAAGTGCTGAAAGATATGAAGGGGTAGTAAAACTAGGACAATTAATGGTCAAAGGTGTACCGATTTTTTGAGGAGACTCACCAACCATATCAAGATTAATCACAGTGATTATCTTCCTTCGATTACGTTGGTTATCATAAAGCTTTAGATAAGGTATTGTTCCTGAAAATTCTGGTACCCAAAGAAATCGAATAGTTCTTTCAGGTTGAGGAAGTATTCCTTGATTTATCATTTTATTAAGGCTCAAGGCTACTTCAGTAAGAGTGGCACTACCAGAAGCATTATCATTGGCACCTGAAGCAGGATGACAAAGATGAGCTATTAAAATGATTTCTTCTTGGGGATATGTAGATCCTCTAATCTCTGTTTCAAGTACATGTAATTTTCCGTCTTGGGAGAACTCTGCATTTATTTTAAAATGAACACAAACTTCACTATCTGATTCAAGATACTTCTGAAGTTCTATCGCTTGTCTATGAGTAATAGAAAATCCTGAAGTCACTTCTGCAAAATTTGCAGCAACTGGCCAAAAGCCATCATATTGAACAGTATTTGCTCCAAGACTAGCGGTTCTTCCAGGACTTGGGTGAATTATTAATCCTTTCACGTCATATTGAGCTGCTAGTTGAAAAATCCTTCTAGGACTCCCAGTAATTAGTGCTACTTTTCCTTTAGCCTTTTCATATTCTTCAACAGTTTCTCCTTTCCCCACATCAACCAAAGGTGCTTCAAAATCACAGGATTTCGAATGAGTGATAACGCTCATTGGTGTATCATGAAAAGAACAAAGCTTCTTTCTAATGGGTTTAGTTATCCAACATTCTCCCTCCTCGATATTCCAAGAAATGGGTGCGATCCATCCCCAATGTTGCCATTTGCCATCTGCAGGAAATTCGTGTAACGTTGTAACCAAACTATTATTAGTTAAAATAGATTCGATAAATTTTGCCGCTTTTAAATACCCCTTAGATCCCTGCACACGGTGAAATTGGGAAATTCTTGAAATATTATTTATTATTGAATTGTGAGAAATCTCATTCGTCAGACACTCAACTATTTGTGGAATTCTCATACCATACACCCTTTCTTGAGGAATGATTACTAAAAGAAATGGAA
>JBHLPQ010000195.1:0-7178 GCA_048939265.1 Promethearchaeota archaeon | reverse complement strand
TAGGAATAATTATTGATGAATTGACATTCTGTTTCTTACATGGATATGGAGGAGAACTATGGATTCAACTCATCATAGCATTAACCTCTCTTGTTGGTGTGACAGTTATTATCTCCACATTACGGAAGAGAAATACTTTCATGGCTTTCCTTTTGGGAGCTTTTTGGTATATTCTTGGATTTTATGTTCCAGCTTATCTTTATTACTGTGTAATGTTTAATTATGATGCATTAGGTTTATTCTTTTATGGTATTGCTCATGTTCTTATTTATATCATTTTTATTCCAGTCATTCTTCTCTTCAATAAATCTTTTCGAATTTTTTCGCAAAATCACGATCTAGAATCCTTAATATTTCATAATGAATCAATTAAGCAGTAGAATTCTCTACTTCACTTTCGAATAGAAAGAAAGTAGATACCCATCTGGATCTTTGAAGGTAAATTCTCTGTCTCCCCAAGGCTTATTTTCAATGTCATCAACGATTTCGACTTGATTTCGATATTTTTCATAAAATTCATCTACATTTGGAACATTAATATAAAATTGAACTCCAGAACCATCAACTCCTCGGGGATGTAACTTATGGTTAATATCAGAGAAAGTCTTACCAATACTAAAGCGATCATTCCCTATACGAAAGCACACCCATGTGGGTTTTTCTTGGTTTGGATAGTATTCGACGATCTCAAACTCTAGGATATCACGGTAAAAATTAATCGCTTTTTCAATATTCGTTGTATAAATCATTGGTTCTAACTTCATTGTTATCCCCTGTGTTTATTGAAATGAATTATCGAAGAATTTTTCAATTACTAAACGCAAAATTACTCTATTCCAAAAATGTATTTTTGGTATATATTCCAAAACTCTCAATCGCGGGGGAATATGCATTTAATTAGAATTAATATTATCATTAAATATATTTTTTCAGATAAAATGTGAGAAGGATCATGACAAAAATCGCTTTTATAGGTGCTGGTTCCCTTGTTTTCGGTGAAACGCTCCTTACAGACATCCTGACATTTCCTTCCCTTCGGGATGATATTGTCTTATGTCTTGAAGATATCGATCCTAAAAGATTAGACCTCATGAATCAATATATGCAGAAATATCAGGAAGATAATCTTGGAGTTCTTGAAGGTGTAACGATTGAGAAAACGACAAACCAGATAAAAGCGATTAAAGACGCCAAATATATCATTAATGCGGTTCTCATTGGAGGTCTTGATGCTGTAAAACCCGATTTAGAGATCCCGTTGAAATATGGTGTAACTCAATGTGTGGGGGATACTTTAGGTTCAGGTGGAGTTTTCCGTTTTTTAAGAAATGTTCCGTTTTTCAACAGTCTATTAGAAGATATTACGAATCACGGATATAATTCTGACGACTCAAAGGGATTAAAACCCCTCCTCTTAAACTATACAAACCCCATGGCGATGAACACTTGGTATTGTAACACCTTATCCCCAAACTCGACATTTGGATTATGTCATGGAGTCTTTGGAACGGCAGCTATACTCGAAGCAGCAGTCCATTACATGGAAGTAGTTCCACAGGATTTTGACTATCTTTGCGCAGGGATAAACCATCTCGCTTGGTTCTTAAAAGTTCAGTATAAGGATTCAAATTCAGAATGGCACGATGCTTATCCTCTAATTCGAGAAGCAAGTAAATCGCAAGATTTCTTGACAGATGTCGAGAAACTCCGTGTTGACATGATGAATGCAACTGGCTTTTTCATGACGGAGTCATCAGGCCATTTGAGTGAATACTTACCATATTATCGAAAACGTCCCAGCTTGTTGAAGATGTATAGAGGAGACGGATTTTTTGCTGAGCTTGATCATGCTTTAGATTTTAACGAGCAGAGAATCCTCCAGGCAAATTTAGAAAATGAGTTTCAAGAAAAATTAGACCAAGATTCTCTCCCTCTCAAGGAGGTTCCTTCTGGGGAATATGCCCCACTAATTATTAATGCCATGGAAAGCGCTAAACCAGTACGAATAAATGGTAATGTCTTAAACAAAGGATTTATTACAAATCTGCCACCTAATTGTTGTGTAGAAGTTCCTATTTTTTTCGATGGTTTGGGGGCACATCCACAAGGAGGAATTGAACTACCGACGATATGTCAAGCACTTTGTATGTCAAATATCATGGTTCAAAAGGCAGCTGTTGAGGGAGCGCTCACTCATGATCGTGAAAAGATTTATCAGGCAGTGCTATTGGATCCAAACACTAGCAGTGTTTGTTCACCTAGTGAGATCCGTGAAATGGTAGAGGAATTATTTGAAGTCGAAAAACAGTGGCTTCCTCAATTTGATTGATAAGGGTTGAGAATTAAGGGATATGGAATGATCTCTTCAAACCATTCAATCTACCTTTCTTGTGAAGTCAATCATCCGAAAAGGTTCACCATGGCCAGGATAGACTATGTTTACTGGTAAGGACTTCAATTTATCGATACTAGCATCGAACTCCGCAGAATCATCGATTAAAGAGCCTTTAATTGGGCCTTTACTCTTGTGATTTTCTAGTAAGTCACCACTGAATAGGTCACCTTCATTAGTCAGGAATGCAATAGATCCCTTAGAATGTCCAGGGATATGAATAACTTGGCCATTGAATCCATACTCAGGGAAATCATCTCCTTCCTCAAGATAAATATCTGGAGTAAAATGATCCTTTTTTCTCAAATTCATCCTAAAGATAGGTAATATCAGTTTTGCAAGTGCTCTGATAATTATATTTCTGCCTTTTCTGGAATAGAAGAGATCTCCCTGTTCTACCATCCCAAGATCGGCTTTATGCATTGCTATCTTACTTTGATACTTGTCACGAAAATACACACAATTACCTGTATGGTCAAAATCTCCATGAGTCAGTAAGATTAGTTTGAGATTGCCAGGTTGAACACCTGCACTATTGAGAACTCTTTCAATATTGGAACGTTGATTAGAAAACCCACTGTCAATTAAAATAAATCCATTTTTCGTTTTTATCAGATAGCAATTCACACTTCTAAATGTAATTGTATTGATTCGATCTGAAGCAGTTTCATTCATTATTTTTCCCTAATTAATATCTATATTCAATGTCATTCGGAATTGTGTTGCCCTTGAATATCATATGTAATTCCCCCAAATATCATCAGGAGCATGGGTACGAACATGAAAGCAGCAAGAATACCGATTAAGTCTATAAATGTCCTATTGTTAACACCTAGAATTGTTAAATTTAACATACTGAAAGCCACAATAGCATAAACAATTATTGAAAAAGGTAAAAACTTAGTAAGCCAGAGCTGGATATTTTGTGGAAGATGTGAACGCCACCAGTTGAGTGGTTTGTCAATTCGGGTTGCTAAAACACATGTGATTATAGCTAGATCGATTACCCATGCGCCTCCAACAAACATTTGTGTGATAGAAAGTACAAATAATACTAGTACTCCATATTTCTTGTATACAAAAGCTATAGACCAAATTATTATCAAGCTGCTTACAATTACAGCCAGTATTCCAGTTAATAAAAAATTAGGAATGATTGTAACAGCCAAATACGTGAAATCATCAGCCATAGTGTAATTAGATCCGATAGTGCTTATTATAAAACCATCTGGCGCAGTATTACCTTGTAATATTTCGAAAAATCCAGCTATTATACCCGTTACACCATAAAAGATACCAAACGCGGCAACCACGACTCTTATACCACTAATTTCTTGCCAAGACACTATTTAAACCTCTTAATCAGCCACTAATCTGTGGACTTACTGATTAAACACCAACTTAAAACAACAAATTAAGTATAAATTACAGCCAATACCAAATGAAATTTATGTGTGATTTCATCTACTGTCGTCTCAAAATGTGATGAAAATGGATCAAAACTATCCTCGAATGTCAGATGAGGGTAATAAACCCAACTCTAAAGAGATCATATCCTTTATAGGCGATACACTAACCACAGAATGGATGGAAATGGAGAGCTTTCTAACAACTCATTATGATTTCAAACCAGAAACAATCTTCTATGGTAAAAAATATGGTTGGACGGTCAGATATCGAAAGAGCGGTCGTACATTATGTTCTTTATTTCCAGAAAGGGGAGCCTTTACAGTCTTAATAACACTTGGTAAAAAGGAATCAGACATAGTATTGTCAATGAAGGACTCATTAAGCTCTCGAATCTGGAACAATATAAAGGAAAGTAAACAATTACGTGATGGTAGATGGTTATGGATAAGAATATTACATAAAGATGACATAACTGATGCAAAGAAAATATTGACAGCAAAAAGAAGGCCAAAAAAGCCATTAAAGGATGGATAGGTGCGGAGTGAAAAATATCTGGGTTTAAACAGAATACTTTGCCAGTTTGAATCTTTTTATAATCCTAATCAAATTCATTGATATTTTGTTCTAAAGTGATTAGAGGAAAGAATAGTGACTGAATATTTGTATAGATATTGGGAACCGAATCAAGGATTAGAAGAACAACAAGCTAAGTTCTTTAATCAAGCAAATGATCTGAAATTTATCCTATTACCACTACTTGAGTAATTTGAAAGGAACCTAAAATGTTGTTCATAATAAGGAAAAAGAATTCAGCAGAAGATATGGCATTTTTCGCAGAACTAGATTACGAATCATTCAAAACGACTTTAAATGACCAAGACATTCCAGAAGAGAAAATACGTAGCAAATACAAAGAGTTTTTAAAAGCAGATCCAGTAGACCCAGAAGGGCCAGATCATTTGATCTTAATTGTAGAGGATGAAAAAAGGAGGAGATGCGGATTGATATGGATTTGCAGAAGAAAACCATTCTGGAGATTTAAAACCACACATACCTGGATCTATAATCTACATATAATCGAGAAATACAGAGGGATGGGGTTAGCAAACCGACTTCTAATGAAAGCAGAGGAATGGACAAAAAAACAAGGATTAAATTTGATTGCTTTACATGTAATCAATGGGAACAAAATTGCACGACACCTCTATGAAAGAGTAGGCTATGAATTAGTCGCCACCCATAAGGAAAGCTGTTTTTATGAAAAGAAGATTTGAATCAAATACTATTCTGATTAGAAAATAAATTAATGGAAAAAGAAAGGATTGATTGAGAGGTATTATTCAACGACAATTTTAATGTAAACAACTGATCTGATCCTATACTTACTACTGGTAATAGGAGAATTCGATCCTACATAAACCGATCTAAATGGTCCAGAATCCGACGCTAATTTCTCATCACCTTCATAATAAGCGAGAATTAAAGTGACATTTTCTGGTCCACCATGGCCAATTTCATTACCAGCTGAATCATACAAAGTAGTATTCCCGAAAAACTGATCACGGGTAAAAGTTCGGGAGTAACCATCAGACGCAACTATTTCAACAGTGAAATTGTTCCCGAGGTCGATCATAAGATCCAGCACACTAGTTAAATTGACTCCTTTATAATAGATCAGGTCTGAAACCTCATTTTCCCGTGTTATGTAGCAACCTGATTGGTTTATAGACCGTAATTTGAGAACCTGACTCCAACTCAATGTATAGTTTGTAGAGTCAAACCCGAATGTGACGTTTTCAGTCTCACGACGAAATTCTACCTTTGTTACCCATTTTGACCACTTCCGACTGGCAGCGCCTTTAGCTTCTAGTGACGATGTTTGATCGGAATCCTCATTTGAGAATTGTTCATCTGTAGGTAAGAAAGCAATTCGTAAACCATCTTCCCAATCAGGAACCTCTGTCTCATTCAGTTCATATGCGAGAATCATTTCTCCTTGAATTGCCTTCCACGCTGTTGACGGGTAAATATTTTCATAAGGATAGACTTGTGTATAATTATCTTCGGATGTGGCAATCATTATATCGCCCTGTTGAATTCCACCGACTTCTTCTGCCAACTTAGAGACGAGAACGCCCTTGTAGACTCCTTTATCCTTCCAGTTTCCGTATGAATTTTGATACTCACTTGTTCCACTACTACTTGTAAATTCCTTGAGTTCCGCTAGAGTGTATTCTTTTATTTCCCCCGAGACTCCCATAACTACTAATACGACATCCTGACTTGGTTCTGGTTCAGTACATCCAGAAAGCATCCCAATCAAGAGAATTAGAAAACTAATCATGAAAATAGACTTAAACCTCAAACTAGGTTCACCTATTATTACCAATTACAACGTATTACCTGAAATAAAAAATTTTGACAACATCAGGTCAGGTGGAAATTAGTTTCGTGACAGATTTTAAATTAATTGATATTTATTCTGTTTCATCCCTTTTTTCGAGTAATTTCTTGGTTAGGAAGTTTCCTACTTCCTCCATTTTTTTGTCGATAACAACATCTTGTGTTTCAGAATGCTCTTTTTCTGGCTTAGGCACACTGAAGATTGATAAAGTGCCGATTATTTGTTTCTTTTGATTCACAACTGGAAGAATTGAATCACCAGTGACTGAAAACACACCCCAAGCTTCTTTCAAGGTCTGATCTAATTTAAAAGAATAGTGAATAGGGAAAGAAACTTCATAGACCATAATGTTCTCTAATTTTTGAAGATTCTGAACTTTATTGAAGGGAATCAACCCAATAGGGACATTTTCCCTCGTCACAATCCAAGTTACTTTTTCGGAGCTTGAAGCTCCTAAACACGTTGTAGGCTGGTTCCATTCAATTAAATTAAAGTTTTTTTGAACATAATCATTGATAAGGATATCAGCATTCCTTATTCCCGTATAATTTTTAGTAAATTGCTCAAAATCGAAGGAATACTCAACAGGGGATTTTAGTAACCTGATTGAATCCTTAGTTACTAAAATGGAGGAAAAGGAATTTCCTATTGTACCGTTAGCATAAAATCCTGAATCAACCTCCTCATAAATACGGTGAAAGTGTCCAACAATGATTGTTTGATCGCCTAGCTTATTTTTGTTTCTGTATTCAGAAATATATTGATCCAAAGGAGGTCGGAAATCATTCCAAAAATGATAATCCCCATGTTCAACCCAGATTTTATCGTCAGAATAATGGTTTCCGAGAAAATGAATATCCAACTCTCGTTCCATTTTCCCACGAAACTTGTTATAAAAGGCTTCTGGGTCATGATTACCAGAAAGAATGTGTATTCTCTGATCTCCTAGGGAGTCTTGGATTTGTGATAATT
>JBHLPQ010000194.1:0-7180 GCA_048939265.1 Promethearchaeota archaeon | reverse complement strand
CAGCCAAAATATAAAGCCTTTTTTTAATCACAATTTTATTTTTAAACCATTTTCACAGTATCTTATTGTGTTTTTTACGCACGCGATGCGCCCCTATACTCGTCTTTCAGATATTTTATAAAAGAAATTAGCTCCGTTTGCATGATGGTCGTTCAACTATTCAGGAATGAAACTGGAACCGTCAGAGCATATTGGAGTCTGTTCATTGTAGCATTCTCCGTGTTAGCACTGATAATTTTAAATCGATTAATTCTGAGGGGGGTTGGTTTACTCAACGATACCACCGAATCTCAGATAATATCAAACATCATGGACTCCGTGGCGGTAACAGGGTTAGTGTATTTGCTTACAATAAAATTAGACAGGAAAGATTTCAGCTGGGCTGATATTGGCTTGGCATGGAAACCCACAGTGTTCATCTTTTTCGGTGGAGGAGTAATAGTTGGCGGTATTCTTGAACTCCTCTCTTTGAGACTGGGCATTGCAAGGGGGATTGTAAAAGCACCAATGACGCCAAGTATTAACCCAATTACAGTTTTAACTGAAACAACCGCAGCCATGTTGAATAGCTTCTGGCAAGAAATGGCGTTTAGAGGGTATCTACAGACGAGGTTTGTGGAGAGTTATGGCGGTCACATTGGAATTCCAGTAGTCGCGATTTCCTTTGTCCTCCTCCATCTATTGGTTAGTCCCCTGTCAGCTCTTGAAGTATTGACTGGCAGTATTCTGTTCCTTCTTGTTGGGTTACTATATCATTTAACAAGGTCTCTCTATTTCGTTATAGCTCTACATGGAATCTTGAACTATCTTCCAGCTCTCTGGGGAACGGGGTGGTCACAACCACTGAACAGAACAATCATATACGGACTGGCACTGGGACTAGTGCTATTGATTATACAGATACACCGCACGCGCAAGGCACAAAGTGAAAAAGAAAGCTCTCCTCTATGTATTTAGAAAAATTAAAGACTGAAGAAATAAGTATGTGTGTGGGAGTAAATTTTAACCCCCAAACCCAAACCCATTCTTCTAGCCACCCTTACTACTACTAACATCCATTCTCTCCTTCCTTCATATACATACACTCTCTCTCCTCCGCACCACACCATACCGCTCCGCACATCTTTCAAACTAAAACATAAGTTGCGGGTGCGCCAAAAAAGCACACAATCAATACGGAAAAAAGGTCATGCTTTCTACACAATGAATAAAAGTGTCTATATTTTTTTCAACATCATTAATATAAATTATTAAATAGATTCTATTATGGTCGATATTATTCATAACTCCATATGTAGAATATAAATATGTGTTTTCATCTTCTACATAAAATCTCTGGTATCTTACTACGTTTCTTCCATTATATGCATCAGTCCTATCACCAAGATATTTTATATTGAAGTCCTTGTTAACGGTATTCAAAAATTCATTTAACAAGGAATCCAAGGACACGAAATTAGGATTGGATACCCACATGACGGATAAATCCTCTTTATCGTTTTTACAACTTACCAAGCCTATATCATTACAAGACAGCCTACCTTTAAAAACCTCAAACTTAACATCCATATCTTCTGGATGTTCAAATGAAAATCCAAATTTAGAATAAGTTCTATAGTTGGGTACATTAATGATACAGCCCCCATAAACAAAGACCAGAATGATAAGAGAAAATAAGAGTATTCTATTCCACTTATTATAAGAGGAATTTACATTATTAACTAGATCATCTTCTTTTTTTTCTTTGAATTTAGTAATAGCATAATCGAAGATACCTGTATAAAATAAAATTATTAAAAATATACCTGATTCGATTACTGAGTCACCGACTTTTGGGACTCTATGTATGCTATGACTGCTTTGAAATGTGTATCGTATAAAATATTCTGCTAACGAGACGAGCAACCCAATATTTAGTTCAATCAGGGCGAAATCTAAGAGCCATCGTGCACGCCTAGGCATCGTATGAAATTCAGTTATATTAATATAAAAATCAAAGACATCTGTGAGCTAGCAAATGTGTGATTCACGCATTCGCGCTATAAGTAACCCCGGATTTTGTATCCGCGCGTATATAGATTCGTTAACTTCAAATGAGTGTAATTGATCTTACTTCTATGAGTAATACTTGTTTAAATGTCCTTGTTGTAGATATGATACCCTTGACGATCCACGTCTAAATTCTTTTGAAATATGCTATTTATGTTGGTGGGAAGATGATGGACAAAATGATCACAATGCACACATTGTCGTAGGAGGACCAAATTCTGATTATTCTCTCCTTGAAGCAAGAAATAACTTCAAAAAACATCTTCTGATGTTTAGACCTTCTGATTCAAGATTTAGGGAATTTAATAATGACAGAATAGACGAGATTAAAAGGAATATAATATTACTCTTGAACAATAAAAAAGGATTACAAACGAAGATGAATTGAATAAAATAGAAACTAAAATTTCAAATTTAAAAGAAATGTTGTTAGAGAAAGTACAAAAGCAAATTAAACGTGTTAAAATGGATGGAGCCTGAGTACACCATCGACGAGCAAGTCACGATAAAGGGGTGTGGGTAGATTCGATGTTAAATGAACTTGAAATGAGAAGGAGATTATTGCTATCCGCTCAAAGAGCGTTATTGGATTCGGTTCCCGGATCTTTACGTGCAGTTACCGTAGGATGGAAGAATACAGAGATATTATTTCGTTGTATCTTTGATGGTGAGATATCAGAGGAGTATAAAGAAGAACTGGAAGTAGCAGCTACCGAGATAATAGCTGATTTCTTTGAACCGTACACAATATCAACTGAATATATTAAATTAGACGAACCGCTCAGTATCAGACCATACTTCTTGAAATCATGGGTTTTCATTAGATACGAAAAACATAGGATATAGATGGAGCCTGGGGCATATCATCAAAGAGCAGGCTACGAAAGAGAATATAGAAAAAGCGTAAGATGTTCATACCCAGATGGATGATACACTTAACATACGCGTATGTGAAAATCATCTACAGGAACTTAATTCACGCCCATTATGTGTTATTAAATATGCAGAATCATCAATGAAACGTGATTGAAAATTAAAGGATTAACTCAAATGCTTAGACTGTGCCCCCCCGTATCAGTATACGATTATTCCTCGAAATAACAAGGTAATTAAAATTGCCAAAGCTACCGCTAAGACAATGAAAATTAAATCGTTTTTTATTGTTTGCATTTCTTCTGATTTTTCAGCTAATCGATAAAAAAACAAGTAAGTCAAAACCCCACTGAGTAATGCATACGGATTATTGAAACTCACGTAAAAGATATCAATCAGAAATTGAACCCCTGAGGAAGTAGGCCACTTTGCTTCTGAATATACTGCGTTAATCATTCCTATACAGTATATTTCTATTAATCCAAGGATAATACCGAATTTTGTGAGCGTAGCCTTACGATTCTTAAAACCCATGTTTTTTCATATTTGGATATAAACATAAAACTTTTGGGAGAAAAAGTAAATGATCTAACTACATGCGCGATGGCATGAGAAGCCGTTTATCCGTGTGGCGCTCAAGCCATAGCATGAGCGCCTTGGTCTGTGGACTTGACGTCCACAAGGAATCAACCTACGCGACGATCCTCGGCCCGGACGGCGAGGTAGTCACCCAGAGGAGAATGCCCAACGAGGAAACATTGCTGCTAGCGAAGTTTCTGCGAAATGAAAGGAAAACATGGATTCCTCGAATAACTTGAGATATGAGGGCGCGCCCATTACATTATTAAGGGAAGCACGTGTGTGCATTATTCCTTATAGCTATCTGTACTATCGAAATAAACGTTATAACTATTATCACACCTACTATCGAAAATACTATTTAACCTAAATAGGTGAGCACATGATTTTCCATTAATTCACCTGAGATGTTTAAAAAAGCACTAAACAGAAAAAGGCAAAAAACGTGATATTTATATCTCCAATACCAGGACATCTCTAAGTCAAAATTCCAAATCCTTTTGAACTGAATAAGTATATCGTGCGCACGGACATCGAAATAGTCAATCTCTAGTGGTGATTTTCCTATCCTTATAGTCTCATTTCGTTCTTGGCGATTTCATCTCTGAGTATGAAAAAATAATAATAAGATCACTATAACAAGGCTTACTACAACTCTATATAATAGAATTGTTAATTTTCTTAATTTATCTTTATCATTATCATTGAGTAAATCCTCTTCTTTAATAAATTTACAGACCGCAACCTCGCTAGCGAGCGGAATAATTCCGTGTAATGCATTCTGTATTTTTTTAAGAAATGGTATATTTTTATCAGAATCGATGTTGGAGGAGTCTAATAATTTTATGTATAAGTATTTAAAAAAAATGTATGCCCTGTAGTATGAGGCTACTATTAGTGTAATTAGTAAGACTGCAAGGATTCCAACTAATAACAACGTAAATAAATCTAGAGCTTGGCTCAAATCCCGACCACCTTTGTATTGTTAGACTCAGCTCCCTTTATCGTGGCCTGCTTGTCGATGATGTGGTCAGACTCCAATTAATCAGTAACCCACCAAACGTTATTATACGAAGTATAAAACCACCTATACCATCCTATTCCTATAGAACACGATAATCCATAATTAGGATTATAGATATTTTCATATCTCCTTTCCTTTCCATTCCATATCTGGTAATAATCTCGCTTATCATAATCAAAGGTCGTATTCCATAAAGAATTAGGTATTGATTCAAGATAATCAGGAACCAATTCATTAATATTATAAGGATACTTCCCAAAATCAGCATAATAATTATCAATCGCCTCAATGATAGTATTTGCGATTACATAGTTCTGGTTCGGAAAATAATCATTAGTAAATCTAAAGACTTTTGTTTGTATGAAAAGAAATAAGATAATCATAAGAAAGAGCTTCAAATTTTTTTCTAATAATGTTCTTATTTTATTAGAGAATGGACTTAACAATAATGATGTTGATACAACGATAATCGATAAATAGAATCCAAAAAATGTGATAATTATGAAAAACGTGTATGGTATAAATACCAAGCCAGATAGCCACCCTGGTTGAACCCATCCATGATAAAAACCATAGGGAACCATAATCAAGAGGCTTGTAAAAAGGATGATTGAAAATGTTTTTAATTCTCGCCTTGTTGGCTTTAGGTTTTTTTCACACCATTTTTTCAATTGATAGACACGTATGCGGACGACATCAGTCATTCTTTATGACTCAAAGAATTATCTCATTACACTCATTTGTAGTTAACGACAAAGCGAAGGGACGACGAACTCTATCTGTCAGGATAAATCTCTCGAATTTTTTTCTCGATATTGGTAATCTGAATTATGCTGAAAGAAAGTAATGCAAACAGGGTAATTGTTACTAAGAAATCAATGAAAAATACCGAACTCGAATTTGACTTGGAGTAATTATACCGTAAGACCGTTACAACATAACCAAGCAATATAGAAAAAAACATACCAGTTCTATAGTAATTTAGTTCCTTCTTTAAATCGGAATAGGGAAACAACCTACGTAACGTATCCTCGTTCACTTCAATATCCAGATATTCCCAAAACCATACGACGTATTTTCCACCAATGCGTTTCAACCAAATTATTTCGTGTTTAGGTAACTTGTTTGAAGGTAGTATTCTGAGTTGGATTTCTACTCCTTTCATGCTCTGAGTGAGATAAAGTTCAACAATCATGGTCCTATATATATCTCTGCGATAGTTGGAGGCATATCTATTTGTCCTTGCCTTAATGTATCTTGGTTTAAACGTCTCTAAAAATGAGGTGTACCTTCTAATCTTTAACCATGAGATACAATCATCATACACCTTCTCGATGTCGGCTCCTCTTATCGTGGCCTGCTCGTCGATGATGTACTCAGGCTTAATATCTCCATTCATCCAAATCACAGTTTTAATAGCTAACTTCAAAGCCTTCCTGAGAAATATAATCATCTAATTTCTTCAGAATTGATTTTGGTGTAGGCACAAAGTCAGCTGGATAATCATGCAGGAGTATACAGTCATCCAGAATTTTCTCAAGTTCAAGAGGTAGTTCCCAGTTGTAACGTGCATCCCTGTCTGGTCCTGTAATGTGTGAGAAGAAATATTTGTCCCATATGACGTGGCATAACCAATCTACCTCCTCATAATCTGATTTTGTAGTATTATCAACGAGAGAGTGCATTAGATTTCTCAGAAGCTTCACGATCTTTCTAGTCTGAGGGAAGTCCTCAGATAATTCATCAATAATTTCGTTAATCTGAGGAAATTTTTTCGATCGTTTAAACTCCAATGATATCATTAAAGGCTAGTTAATTACTCTTATTTGTAGTTAACGAAATCTGCATACGCGTGTACAATTTATCTCGTTGTTTTCAATCTTAGATTAATTTGTTTCTGTAATTCTATAATGTTGGATTCTGTCAGCTTGACCCCGTATTCCATCAAAAATTTTGTCACATCATCCAGTCTTACAATCTCATATCCATAAAAGTAGTCTTCACCCAATCCAACAAGCCTTTGAACAAGCAATCGTTCGCGCTCGCGTTCATATTGTGGTCGTCGTGCATTATACTTCTCAATGGTTTCTTCTTCGTTTGTTAGAACGCCTATTATCTCATCTCTTAAAGAGGGATATCTGGGATTTATCCATATCTCCTCTGAGGGCATCACACTAATTGATACACTATAAAACGGCTTACCCTCAATTTTAGGTATATAAAAAATACCTACATCCAAAAAATTGTTCAAGCGATACTGTAATTGTTCAATGTATTCTTCTGTACATTTAATGAGTTTGACGGGGCACACGACTACTATTTCGTAACCATAGTCTTCTTCAATGATTAGATAGTAGTCAGACTGTTTACGGGCTTCTGCTAAAGTGTGAATAACATCCCTCATATTAAATACAATAATCACTTACACTAATTTGTAGTTAACGAATCTAAGCGCGCGAATACAGAGATTGATAAAGTCTACTTTGTTGAAAGTTTTCCGCGTGTGCATTATCCATTCCTTTTTTAAAAGATGTGTGTGTGTTTTTGTGTGTGCGTGTGTGGAGAGAGAGTGAGTGAGAGAGTGGGGGAGAGGGTTAAAGAGAGAATGTTTGGGTGTGGGTTTGGATTTGGGAGTAAATTTTACCCCCTATCATT
>JBHLPQ010000193.1:0-7201 GCA_048939265.1 Promethearchaeota archaeon | reverse complement strand
AAGAAGGTAAAAACCACTTTTAATATTCCAATTTGGGTTAAACTAACTCCCAATATCTCTGATATAACGAAGATCGGAGAGGCAGCTGTTTCAGCTGGAGCTGATGCTCTTGTTGCTATTAATACTCTAAAAGCTTTACTTATTGATATTGATGTAAAAAGACCAATTTTAGGAAATATTCGAGGGGGACTTTCAGGTGAAGCTATCAAACCTATTGGATTAAGAGCTATCTACGATCTTTTTGATTCTTTTGGATCAGATATCCCTTTAATAGGATTGGGGGGGATTTCCAAATGGCAGGATGTTGTTGAATATTTCTTGGCAGGAGCAAGCGCCGTTCAAATAGGATCTGCACTTCATAATTATTCCTCTCCAAAAGTTTTCATCACTGAACTGTTGAATGGGCTGGATTCATACCTTACTCGTGAAAATCTAACTCTAGAAGAACTAAGAGGGATGGCCCATGGTTAGTCGTTATGATCTTCCTCATTGCTTGCCTATTTCTAGAAAATATATTGAGAATGAAAGCACTATCTCAATTGATTTTGTTATTTCTGAAGAGAAGCTGTCAAGAGTAATTCCAGGACAGTATTTTATGCTTTGGCTTCCGGGAGAAGATGAGATTCCAATAGCTGTTAGTCAGTATCAAAAGAACATCATATCTTTTACGATTCGTGGAGTTGGGGCTGCTACAAATCAATTCATTAAAAAAGACATTAAAGATTTGATAGGTCTTAGGGGACCGTATGGAAATGGATTTGACCTTAAATACTCAGAAAATGTAATCATTGTAGCTGGGGGGATAGGGATAGCTCCCCTACGTTTTCTGATTTACCATATGATCAGTAATTCTCCCAAACCAAACAATGTCGTCTTAATTCAAGGAGCTAAAACTAAAACAGAATTGTTATTCAGAGAAGAATTAAGTAAACTACCAATAACAACTGAATTTTGTACAGAAGATGGATCCTACGGATTTAAGGGATTAGTGTCTGAAAAAATAGAAAATTATTTTTCCAATTTGATAAAAACAGCATTAGACTTGGAAATTTATTCCTGTGGTCCAGAATTAATGCTTAAGAACGTTTTAACAATTGCCCAAGATCATGATTTGATTGAACACACTCAATTTTGTTTAGCAGATCGTTTCATTCGATGTGGTTTCGGAATTTGTGGATCATGTTTCTTAGACGATTTAGGCCTTAGCATATGTCAAGACGGCCCAATATTCCGAGGAAATATATTAGTGAAAGTTAAAGATTTTGGAAAATTTGGCAGAAAAGCTGACGGTTCAAAGTACTCTTTCATCTAATTTAAAGTTCATTATAAGTGATTTTTCCTTCCCTGATTGTAAGAACTGGCCACCCCTGCAGTTCATATCCCTCCCAAGGACTCCATTTACATTTTGTTTTAAGCTCATCTCCTTGAACCACTTTAATCTTTTTACGATCTATAACTGTCAAATTAGCTGGTTCATTTTCAGCGATTATACCTTTTTCAGGTAAATTCATTAGAGCCCTTGGATTTATTGCTAATGATTTTATTATAATATTCAATTTTTTCGTATCTAAAGGTTTACAATGATCAAGTAAAAGAGGTAAACATGTTTCCAAACCAGGAACTCCAGCTAATTCGAGTTCTTCTTTCTCTAGCATTGTATGTGGAGCATGATCAGTACCTATTAATGGAATCAGATTTTTAAAAAAAGCATCTAACAGCTTTTTTTGTTCTAATTTTGGTCTTAATGGAGGATTCATTTTACCCCTAACACCTAGTTGGGATAAATCATCATTATTTAAAAAAAGGTGGTGTGGAGTCACTTCAAAGGATATACCGTTTGATTGTAAAATATTTATTGATTCTAGAACGGTTACATGGGCAATGTGTAATTTTCCTTTTGTTATGATGTCTTTTGTTGTTTCTATAAGATTTTCAATTGCTAGAATTTCTGTTTGGCTATCTCGGATCTTCCCGTGGTTCTCTAGAGTAGGTTGAAATTTCTTTAAATTCCTATTGATTCGATTATTATCTTCGCAATGTACAGCTATAACTCCTGATGATTGAGCTAAAAAAACAGCAACATCAGAAACATTAGTTATATAATTTCCAGTCGTTTTACCAAGATAAGCTTTCGAATACGGGTGATTTGATATGAGAGATGTCTCTGTATCTTTATTTAAAAGAATATAAGGGATAATTTTACATAACTGGATTTTTTCAGTTCTTTCTACAACCTTTTTAAGACTTTTAGAAGAGTTAATTGGATTTTTCTTATTGGGCATATCGAAAATTGTTGTGAATCCTCCAGCAGCTCCTGCGAGAGCCCCAGTTTCGTATGTTTCTTTATAACTTTCTTCAAAATCCCTTAAATGGCAATGAATGTCAACGAGGCTTGGAATGATTAGCTTTCCTTTCAAATCAATAGTAGTTTCAGAATTTATTCCCGATATCTTTGAAAGAGAGATTCTCTCAATCAATCCAGTTATTTCATTTACAACAATATGACCATGGATAATTTGATCACGGTACCAGATCGAAGCATTTTTTAAAAACAACTCAAAGACCCAGTGAATTATAAACTGTTTTGATAGATGTGTTATATTTAATTAATTGGTCTATTGGTTTTCTATGATAAATTATTGCTCGTCCTATATTGAATATTACATCATCTTTAAAGGCTATTAACAACTTATCAATCTCCCCTCCTTGTGGCCCTACACCAGGGGATAAAATTACCTTCCCAGAGATTTCTTCAGCAATAGTTTTCAATTCTTTCATACCAACATGTCCTGTAGCTCCAACTACAGCACCCTGAGCATATTTATTTGTTAAACGAGCAAAGTACTGGTAGAGTGGAATTTCCTCTAGTGTAGTGTTTTTCATCCATACAGCCTCTGGATTAGACATTAAGACTAGGATCAGTGAGGACAATCCAAATCTTTGTGATAAGGTACCGATTTCCTCTATATTCCCTGGAAAAGGGCTAGCTGTAAAAGCATCAAATCCTTCTTGTTTACAGTGATACAGCATTTGTTCATTAGTTGCTCCTATATCAGAAATTTTGTGGTCAATAATAATAGGCCTGTTATACTCATGAGCTTTTTTTGTGATTTCCTGTATTTGAGTCAATGATAGGTCTAAAATATATTGTCTATTTACTTTAAAGGAACAACAAAACGGATTTAGACTATCAATAAGGTTTAGAATTACTTCCTTTTTTTCCTCATCTTTTCGAAGAGTTTTTTCCTTTCGACTTCCATATTCGGCTAAATCTAGTCCAATGCAGATTTTACTTCTTGATTCTTCTTTAGAAGCTGATAGAAACTTTGAGAAGCTCATAGTTCAAAAAAACTCTTACAACTTAAAAAGTAATTTTTTAATTCGATATTAGTCGTCAAATCCTTCTTTGACGACATTTCTATCCCAACCAATCTATGATTTTTTAGTTTTGAAAAAATGCCCTATAGCCTAGTTCGATTAAGTGACGTCTATCACTCCGTTCTCAGCTAATGCAAAGACTGCTTCATTCTCAGGAAGTAGAGGGCTATCAACTATTCGGGCAATTCGACGCTCACCCTTTGACTTTCGAAGGTATACCCTCGTTTGAGCAGCGTGAGCAACAATATGCCCTCCTACAGGATGGGTGGGGTCCCCAAAAAATTGGTCAGGTTTAGCATGGACTTGGTTTGTGACAATAACTGCAAGATTCCCTATTTCTGCTGCACGTAAGATAGTGTGAATATGCTGATTAAGTTTTTGCTGGCGAGCAGCCAAGGTTCCTCTTCCAACATATTCTGCACGGAAATGAGAAATCAATGAATCAACAACCAGTAGTTTCACATTTTCAGTTGGTAGATAATCCTTGATCATTTTTTCTACTAATACCATTTGGTGATCAGAATTGTGAGCCCGTCCATGCAATATATTCTCTAAAAGTAAATCCTCATCTAGATCATCTTGCCAGCGGCTTGCCATAGACAATATTCTCTCTGGACGGAACGTACTTTCACTATCAATATACACCACTTTCGGGTGATTATCACCATCCCTTAATCCTCCTTTATCACGAGGTAATTGAACAGTTACACAGAGTTGATGTGCAATCTGAGTTTTTCCAGTCCGAAACTCACCAAAAAGTTCTGTTACAGATCCAGTTTCAATTCCACCACCAAAAAGCTCATCTAATTTCTGACTGCCTGTAGTTACTTTAGCTAAGTCCTTACGACGGGCCAATACGGTTTTTGCGGTTTCAAAATCAATGTCTAGTGCCTCTCGTGCTGCTTCAATTATCTTTGTTACCGTTTTTTCACCCATACTTGCGATTGAAGTTAATTCCCCAATTGAAACAGTGGCAATGGACTCTAATGTTGAGAAACCAGCCTCTACTAATTTAGCTGCTGTTGAGGGGCCAATGCCAGGTAGATCAGTTATGGATGTCACAGATTTAGTCTTTGTATCAGCTATAGTACTTGTTTCTGTTTCAGTAGTTTCAGTCTTTTTCTTTGGTGCCATTATCACATCCGTCCTAGAGGGAACTTCTCTCATAGGATTATAGAAGAATGTCATTTTTTTGAACCCATGAACTCCTTAAATCTTTTCTGCTTTTAAGGAATTAAAAGAAATAGAGAATATTATAATAGACTCTACTATCCATTAGAGTAATCATAGGTATGACCTTCCTTCAATTCTCTGCAACAATCATTATAATCTTACGAAGGATAGTTAAAGAATGTGAAATTATCTTGTAAGGAATACAAAAATCCTTAAATCATTACATCTTTGAAAATATATTCGTGAGATATGACTTGATTATAATCATTATGCACTGAAAACGATAGAAAGGGATAGAACTTGTACAAATTTGTTATCACTCAACTGAAAATCAAAATTACTAAGATATTTTCAAAAAAGCGCGGTGTTTCTCCTATTCTAGCAACAGTTATCATATTTGGTTTGATTATTAGTGGAGTCATGATCACGTACATTCAGGTTGTTCCGTATATACAACAAGCTCAGAGCGAAGAGGCGATAACGACAACAAGCAATAGTTTCTTGGAGCTTGATACTTCAATTAAAGCTTTGATCAGTGAAAGTGGTGCACCAGGAGGTTTTCGAACAGTTCTTTTCAATAAACCTGCGGGCCGAATTGAGTATGAATCTGACCGTTATGTTTATAGATTAAGACTGCTTGATCAAGATGAAAACCTTGTTTATAACATACTAGCAGAAATAACAAATGACTCTGTGGGTGCTTTATCGTTCGGAGTACTAGATTGGATCTATAATAGTCCACAAGCCATCATTCCTCGAGGAACCACAAAATATTTGACTGGGCCTGACCCCTATAAATTTCGGGAGCCTATATTCACAACGGGTACCTTTACTTCAACAGATTATCTGGATATAACTAATCTCACACTTAGTCATCTCGATGATAGAAGGCACCACATAATGCTAAACTATCGAATATCAATCTACTTAACAATTTCGACTCAACCTGATCGGGAAATACGCTTTGAGGTCTTCCTAATTCGTTTATCAACGGATTTTGAAACCCTCCGAAGCCAGTACGAACACATCACTATTCATTCATATAATAGCCATTCTACTCCATATACATTACCAAAAAACGACTCTATTGGGGCTATAGAACTAGTATGGGATAATTATCAAACATTAGAAACAACATCCCTTTGGAGTACAGAGGCAGTTTCAGGACTTAATCCACAATACTTCAATATTGTTGTACAAACCTTAGTTTACGAGGTAGGCTTATCTATATCTTAATGAAAACAAAATTTGTGATAAAATGGCATCTCAATATATCACTTTCATAATCATTTTTATCCTCGGGTTAAATCTAGTTATCATAACCAATGTCATGTTTCTTACATTAAATGATCAATTTCGACAAAATATTGCAGAAGTCGAAATGACACGTATTCTTAACTTCATTCAGAGACAAATTCAACAAACAATTCTTATTCCTACACACAATAATCAGTTGATTGAACAACAGCTAGAACTCCCAACTCTTATAGGAGATATGTCTCCTTATACCATTGAGATTTATAACTCAAGTGACAACCAGCTTATATTACACGGTTTCTCCACAAATGGAGATGTAAATCAATTAATAAAATTTTCATTAGCCCCAAAGTACATTATTACAACTTCAGAATCTGTATTTGATAGTATAAACTCTATATTGACCTTAAATATTGATAAAAACGGAAATAATATTATAATAACCATTTATTAGTTTAACATTACCATTATTGCTAGGGAAAAATAATATCTAATCAAAAACATCAATCTTCGAAGAAGAAAAGTAACAAAATAGGAGCTATAATTAGATGGCAGAATCAAGTAGTCTAATTCGAGAAACATATCCTTTAATTCCCCCATTTAGTTACGCGTTGGTTGCGACCGACCCTGAAACTAAACAGACCAAATACACTGTTGTAGAAGTGCCTTTAAGCACTAAAGAGAAAGAGTATTTAGATATGATAAAAAATATTCTCGAAGAGGAATTGGATGTTGATTTCAATGTCCTTAAAAATCCTGAAATTGCACGTGATTACCTTCGATCGAAAGTAATTAGAATTGCTAAAGATTACGGGCTTAAGCTAGATGAAAAAACCTTCGATAAAATTAATTATCATATTACTCGTGACTTTGTCGGATTTGGTCCAATTGATGCAATGCTAAAAGATCACAATGTGGAAGATATTTCTTGTGATGGGGTTGGTATTCCTGTATATATTTGGCATCGAAAATTCGAAAGTATCCAAACTAATGTTAAGTTTGAGGAAGAAGACAACCTAGACGCCTTTATCATAAAACTTGCTCAACGAGCTGGACGCCACATTAGTGTTGCGAGACCTTTACTAGACGCTGCTCTACCGGATGGCAGCAGACTACAACTTACTTACGGCCGTGAGGTAACCCAACGAGGGAGTACTTTTACTATCCGAAAGTTCCGTTCTGACCCATTAACGATAACAGATATGGTAATTTTCAACACCATTGATGAAGATTTAGCTGCATTTTTATGGTATGTTTTAGAAAATAGAAATTCTATTCTAATTGCGGGAGGTACAGCAGCAGGAAAGACTTCTTTATTGAATAGTTTAGCAATGTTTATTCGGCCTGGCATGAAAATTGTCTCAATTGAAGATACTGCTGAACTCCATATCCC
>JBHLPQ010000040.1:0-22356 GCA_048939265.1 Promethearchaeota archaeon | reverse complement strand
TTCCACGAAGACACAAAATACTGAGTTACCAATTGCAAATACCCAGCGATTTGGGATTTTTATCGGGATCTTGATTTTGTTAAGGTCTAATTTCATGTGTTTATCTTCAGGAAGCATTTTGGTGAATGCAATACCCGCCATAGCAAACATTAGAGATATCTCGATGTTTAAACCTACGAAAATTAGGAAACCTGTTTCTCCTGCGCATGTCCAGAACGCTGAGTAGTCAGTAAAATATAGAATCAACGCGTTCCATGTTTCGTTGAATAAATCCATCCCAAAAAACGCAAGTCCTGAGAGAACTCGACTCCAATTTTTCTTTTCAATTTCGACAGCGTACACATAAACTACAATAGCAAAGAGTGGAATTAGATACCACTTAAATTCAGCAGGAAACACTCTTAAAATGTCTAAAGCAGCTTGAGATTCTGGTGTAGGAGGCATTTTTCACAACTCTATTTTTTTTTAATGAATTATCAGGTAGTAGTATTAGAAAACAGATATTTTAAAGAAATTTCCGTAAAACATGTGAATAAGTTTAAAACTTTCTTACAGTATTTTCTCAAAAACAAGGTAAAAGATCAAGAAATTGCGGTTTAAGGTCACATAATCCTTAAAAAATTGATTAATCATGTTAGATGTATCAAACTCCTGTATTGATAGTGCTTTAAATTTAAATTGAGGAGACTAAATGTTAAACCGGATTACAAAACATCCTATTCTCACTATTCCTGAATCGAAGGAGATTACATTCTTTTGGGAGGGGAAACCAATGAAGGGAATTGAAGGGATGGTTATTTCATCCGCATTATTCATGAATGGGATTAAAATTTTTGGGCGTCATCCTAAGGATAATAGCCCTCAGGGCATTTTTTGTGCTAATAACCAATGTGCACAATGTACGGTACTCGTTAACGGAACACCTGTTAAGTCTTGTATGACTCCACTGCAAGAGGGTATGGAGATAAACAGCTGTCAAGGTTCCCCAGAATTGGCGGTTGATGATTCGCCAGTTACATTTGGTACAACCTCAACTATAGAAACTGATGTCCTAGTAATTGGTGCAGGGCCTGCTGGTTTATCTGCAGCAATAATTCTAGGAGAGAAGGGATTGAGGGTTATATTAGTTGATGATAAAGACCGTGTTGGAGGAAAATTAGTTCTTCAAACCCATAAATTCTTCGGTTCAACCCAAGATGTATACGCAGGAAAGAGAGGCATTGAGATTGCAAAAATTCTCAGTAAAAAAGTTGAATCATTACCAACTATCGATCTATGGCTATCAAGTACTGTTATTGCCGTTTTCAGCGATAAATTAGTTGGAATCGTGAAACAAAATGAATATATGCTAGTAAAACCGAGTAAACTATTTATTGCTACTGGTGCACGAGAAAAAATGCTTGTATTTCCTGGAGATACTCTCCCAGGAGTTTATGGAGCTGGAGCGTTTCAAACACTAGTAAATCGGGATTTGATCAAGGCTGCTGATAAGATATTCATTGTCGGGGGGGGTAATGTCGGACTGATTGCAGGGTACCATGCTTTACAGGCTGGGATAGAGGTAGTTGGGTTAGTTGAAGCATTACCTCAATGTGGTGGATACAAAGTTCATGAGAACAAGCTTCGCCGCTTAGGTGTTCCTATCTATACAAGTCATACGATTCTCTCTGCTAATGGAGAAAATCAAGTAGATTCGATAACTATTGGCAAGTTGGATCAAAATTGGAATTTAATCTCAGGAACAGAACAATCATTTCTTTGTGACACTATATTAATTGCAGTCGGATTAGATCCTGTGAATGAATTTTATGATAAAGCAGTGGAATACGGAATAGACGTTTGGATGGCTGGTGATGCTCAAGAAATAGCAGAAGCATCTGCAGCGATATTCACTGGTCGAATGGAAGCGATTAAGATCCTTCATTCATATGGGATAGATCTTGAAGTAAAAATTAATGAACTTGAAGAGAAAGCGCAAATATTGAAGGCCACACCACCTGCACCTAAGGAGAGAGAAATTCCATCAGAAGAAGAAGGGATATTTCCACTTTTTCATTGTGATCAAGAAATTCCGTGTAATCCTTGTACAACTGTTTGTCCTCAGCACCAAATTTTCACTGAAACTGACCTAATTACTAGCTTACCATATTTTAAAGGGGAAAAAGAATGTACAGGCTGTGGGAGATGTGTTGCTGTGTGTCCAGGACTCGCGGTTTCGCTAGTAGATTATAGAAAAGATAAAGAAAATCCATTTGTAACTTTTGCACATGAAATGACTGAAGGAAGCGTTAAAAAGGGGGATAGAATGATTGTGATGAGTGATACGGGAGAAATTGGCGAATTTACTATTGAAAGAACAAGAAAACTGAAAAGTTATCCAAAAACTCAATTAATAACCGTTAAATTACCTCGGAATGTTGCTAAAAGCGCCACTGGAATAAAAATACAAGCCCATAAAATTAGTGAACCTATGTCTATCTATCACAAACCACCATTGGCAGATGACGCGATCGTTTGTCGCTGTGAACGCGTATCGGCAGGCGAGATCCGAAAGTGGATTCAGCAGGGAGTTACTGATATAAATCAACTGAAAGCCCTCACTCATGTACAGATGGGAGCGTGCGGCGGGAAAACCTGTACTGCAATAATAAATAAGATTTTTCGTGAGGAAGGTGTTCCTTCTGAGCAAATTACCCAAGGTACTTTAAGACCTTTATTCGTTGAGGTTCCTTTAGGAGTTTTTGCTCACACAAAGGACGTGAAATGATCAGTGGTAGAATATGACTGCATAATTGTTGGTGCAGGTAGTATCGGAGTTCCAACGGCATTAGCAATGGGTAACCACGAGATTAAAACACTAGTACTTGATAGTGCTCCTTCCGTAGGTTGTGGAGATAATAAACATGCGATCGGGGGCATTCGAGCTACTCATTCTCAAAAAGGGAAGATTTGGACTTGTCAACGATCAATAGAAATATTTTCTACGTGGGAAGAGAAGTTTGGTGATGATATTGAATGGATTCAGGGGGGGTATTCGTTTATAGCATATAATGAGGCTCATGAACGACTATTAAAGAACACTGTGCTTCATCAAAAGCGGAATGGCTTGAATATTAGTTATATTCCTGCTGATGAAATCATAGAGTTGATCCCTGGAATTAATGAAGAAGGACTTCTTGGAGGGACTTTTTCACCTGAAGATGGTAATGCTTCCCCTTTATATGCCATTAATGCCTTCTTTCGCCAATCACAGAACTTAGGAGTAGATTTTAGGTTTAAGGAAAAAGTGACTGGATTAGAGATCGTTAAAAACCAAACCATAAAGATAAAAACGTCCAAGGAAACCCATTACTCCCGAAATATAATTAATGCTGCTGGAGCCCATGCTAGAGATATTGCTCAAATGGTTGGAAGCAATGTTCCAGTAACGCCGGAATCTCATGAAGCAGGTATAACTGAACCCGTTAAGCGCTTCTTCACCCCAATGGTTGTGGATATTCGCCCATCGGAAGGATCTAAAAATTATTATTTCTACCAGAATCGAGAAGGAAAAATCATCTTTTGCCTTACCCCTAACCCCCCCATAATTGGAACCGATAGAAGAGAGACAAGTGTTTTTCTACCCCAAATTGCGAGAAGGATGATTAATTTACTCCCCAGACTAAGGAATATTAAAGTACGGCGGACGTGGCGGGGGGTCTATCCAATGACCCCAGATGGGAATCCAATTGTAGGTCCAATAAGGGAAATCAATGGTTACTTCAATGCTGTGGGAATGTGTGGTCAGGGGTATATGATTGGTCCTGGTATCGGTGAACTTCTTGCTCGAGTAGTTGCTGAGAGAAGCACTCCTAGAGATAAGGAGATACTTCAAGAATTCTCTTTATATCGCAATTTTGATCAAGAGGAGGAGCTAAAATAAGGAAATGAAGATAGTATTTTTAAGAACTATCAAGAATTTCACGGAGAGATTGTGACAGCATATCACTCCTGATAAAAGAAAACTGTAAGGGCGCCTCTTTCTTGGCAACAGTAGTTAGCAGTAACTCAGAACCAATATCAAAGAAAAGTAAGATCTGTTCATCAAGATGAATTGTACAAGTCAAGGCTTGGGTTCCAAAGGCTTCTTTCAATCGTTCATTGGTTCCAAGCCATAAATTAGCTGGTAAGATAACGATTTCCACGTTTTCACCCATTTCAATAACGGGTAATCCGTCTGAGGACAGAATTGTCACTCCATAGAAATCTTCAATATTTGTTTGTAAAAATTCAGTAATTTTATTTCGGGCTTGTTTTATTTCGAACGACGACTCATGAATTATCTTCATAATCTGAGCCATCATAGCTAAGACCGAATCGTCTTCTAGAGATGTGTAATAAAAATGTACTTCTTCTTCAAGAGTGGCTTGAAAATTATTTCTTAACGTACTAAAGAATGTTTCCCTATCCTCCACAGTAAGTAAATCTGTTTTATGAAAACACACAAGTTTCGTAGCAAAAGAGGAATATACTTTTAAGTACTCCAGGACTTTTTTCCAATGAAAGAGAGAGGTTGAGATGGTTCGTTGATCAGAAACATCGAGAACCCACAGCATAATCTGAGTATTAGTAAAAATATCTTTAATCTCTTCCTTTGAGAGATTTTCAGCCATATTTTCTTCATAAAACTCAATCTGGAGAAGTTTCTCAAGAGATTTGACTTTTAGAATCTTTTCTTTAAATGGATTATTTTCTGGACTAGTTATTGTTTGATAGGATTCTCTTAAGATTGAAGATTTACCAGATTTTGGTAATCCAAGAAGTAGAATCTTCCCCATAAGGGTCCCAACTAGTCAGGTTATTCTTATCCAAAAAACAAGTATTAACTTAAGTACTTTGTCGATTTGAATGATTTACCAACTGATTAATTTAGAATCAATTCCTTGAAGAATTTAACTAGGTAATCAGGTATTTCGGTTATTTTAAAGCTTCTCGCAAGTTGTTCAGCAATAGAGGACTTATACCTTTTTCCAGCCAATCTTTCAGTAATATTTCGGATAATAGTTTTATCTGAGATTCCCCTCTCCCTGTTTCTCTTAATAAATTGTTGTATCTCATTAATAGAGGTAAAGGAGTCACTTATTTTAGAAAAGACTCTTTCAAAAATAATCGGATTATTAAGGAATATCGATTCAATACATTCTTCCTCTAATGATAGAAATGTATTTTCGGGAAAAACTGAGGTCCAGTTCTTCTTAATTTTAAGATAAACCTCAGAACCGACGATATCTCCATCAGTAATGGCTATAGCTCGACTTCGAACGAATTTACTTTTCAATAATTCAACAGAAAGGACAAATTTCATGTTTGTCCACCCTCCTACACCAATATAAGACACTCGATTGCGATTGCTGGGTATCTGGTCACCTAGTAATTTATCTTCAAAAGCTCGAAAAACTTTGGTATCAGTCTTTCCCTCGACGAACACAACAACATCGGCACCTAAGGAATCAGATGGTCTTATACCTAACAAATTAACAACCTTTTTCATTGATTTTTCCCCACGTATGGGGAGAATCCTAGTCCATCCCTTGCGAAGCTCTACTAGGTACGCATGACCAATGAGTAATCGAGTTGAATGAGTCGAGAAAAAAATTTGATGATTTAGAGAAAAATCCTCAAGTTTTCGTGCTAGACTCCGCTCGCTTTTTGGGTGTAGATATAACCCTGGATCATCAATTATGATTATTTGATTCAAAGGACTTGCTGATAAAAGATAAGCTAATGAGATAATCCGAATAGTACCAGTTGACATTCTCCAGAGAGGACAAGAATATGCTTGTTCAATTGTGACTTCAACAGCTTGGTTTTGACCTATCTCAAACACAAATTCTTGACCAATAACATCTTTCAAGAAACTCTCAATAGCAGTGATTGCATTATAATCCTTATTCCTGATGATACGCGAAATATTTTCGTTTAGAAACTCATATTCGGTTGCTTCGTCAAAACGGCGAATTAAAGCTGTTCCAATTGCTTGTTGAATTGCTGCAAGGTTATCTGTCTTAAAAGGAAATAATTCACCATTATTAAGTCTTAAATAGGATTCTTGCACTATAAATAGGAGTTGTTCCTGTGAGAGAGTCATGTTAAACTTGAAACCAGATATGTCTGAAAGATTAGCTATTGTTTCTATTTTTTCGAGAAAATCGTTAAACAGATTATGAGGCTGGTTTTGGCTATGGAGAGAAGCAGTTTTTGCAAAGATTTCCCGAAGATATGCGTTCTCCCGCCATAATTTGAGAGTTCCTTTAGTCTCAAATTCAAAGCTACCTTGTATAATATTTGAATCATTCATATAAGATAAGATTGGAGCCTGATCTATTATCTGCCCTAAACTTTCCTTCTCTATCTGGTTTTGTTGAACTCGTGCTCGCAGAAATGGATCCCAAAAAACTGATATTCCATCTAACACATTCGTTTTTCCTGAATTATGGCCACCAATGAAACAATTTAAATTCTGAAGATCTATCAGCTCTAGATGTGGGATACTACGAAAGTTTTGTAAACTAAGCTTATGAATTCGCATAATGAATCAGGTTATACCTTTAGTAAATTTCTCAAACTCTAGTAAATCAGATGCTTAAGACTGTTTTTTGAACATTATTTTCAAAAGAACTCAGCTATAAAAAGTCATAACTAATATCTCATAATACACCTCATTGATAATCGCTTTGGAGCCCAGGGAACGATGCCTTATTATACCCGTGATGGTCATAAACTATATTATCACCATCATGGGGATGGTTACCCTATTGTGTTTATACATGGGTATTTAGGGACTTCCCAAAGCCATTGGGGTCTCCAACTCCATGATACTAGCTTTTCTCGCTTTCAGCTTATTGCACCAGATCTTCGAGGTTATGGTAAATCCAGCATTGGGAAAAGGGTTGAGAAACACCGAACTTATGATCATATTCTTGATTTAAAGGAACTCATAACAAATACTCTTCAACTTCAACAAAAACCAATTATTGTAGGTTACAGTATAGGGGGTACCTTAGCTTTGATGTACGAATTAGAATTTCCAAATAGCGTCCAAGGTATTGTTTTGGTTAGCCCTAGACCTTTTTTAGGTGAAATAACTCGATCTTGGAACTTCCTAGCGAAAGAAAAGCGGAGTGGAGAGAATAAAAGTCTGGTTATCTCGCTTCTATGGAGAGTTGTGAAGAGAGTTCAGAAATCCAAAACTTATCTTTCCATTAAGTGGCAATATATGCGTTCCAGCTCATACCTTCAGCAGCTTGAGACGCTAGATATACCAATCATGATGATTCATGGTAATCATGATAGTGTAAACCCATCTGTAGCTTTTAGAGTACTAAAAAAGCACCTACCTCAAGCCCAGATAATAGAACTTCAGAGTGATCATGGGATAGCTCATGAGCATCCAGAGCTTTTTAATCAGCTATTATTTGACTTCCTAGAGCAAACAACTAGTATATAGCTGAATTGGTAATCCTAGTGGAGTCTCTAGACAATAAGATTCATGATGTATTAATAAAAGCGATTGAAGAGGATCCCGATATTCAAATTAAGGCCTTAATTGCATCGCATCTAGCCCAACGCCATTCACCAGTTTTAGTACAGAAATTATTGTCATTAATTGAATCACCATCTTCAGAAGTCCGTGAGATCATAGCAATGAGTCTCGAGGGTCATTATGAGGTGCTTGATGCGATGTTGAACTGGTTTGAATCTGAAGTAGATGAAGCTACGCTTGAAAAGCTCTTTATCACCCTCTCTTCAACTTTAGAAAAGGTTTCAGTAGATTATGATGCTTCTAAGACTGCTATACGTTTGAAAAAAATGATAGATGAACAACGTCATCTGAGCTATAGCCTAGAATTAATTGGATATTGTGATGGTAACATAGCAGCAGAAGTATTAATGGAAGCTTCATTTTCATTTCGTTTCAAGGATCAAATCAGAGCTTCGGTCTTACGAGGAATTTTACACTTTGCCCAAAGGACTCAGAAGCTTCCTCAAGATCTTTTAAATTATTTAATTGATCTTGTTAGCAACAATTATGAGAATTCGGAGCTCCGAAAAATAGGATTAGATGCTTTAGGAAGAACTCCTAAAGCAGAAGTGATTGATTTATTGGAGCTGATTGTGGAAACAGACCATAATCCCGAGTTACGAAAAAAAGCTGTTGAAATTATTGGCGAATGGGGAGTCGTAGAATTATCTCCTTTATTAACTGAAAAATTGAAATATGATGGAATTGCTTCTGTGCGGGCATCAGCTGCTAGTGCTCTGGGAGCAATTTCATCCTTTGATTCCCTTCCTGAACTAGCTGAAGCGCTAGAGAGAGATGTTAGTTTTTTTGTACGGGAAGCTTCAGCTGAAGCCTTGGGGAATCTTAAATCCCAACAAGCTTTAGCCGTTCTCCTAAAAGGATTAGAAGACCAGGATTCATATGTCCGTTCCATCTCCGCTTGGTCAATTGAACAGATCCAACCGACCTCTCCTGAGCTAATTCAAAGAATTTGTTCCGCAGCTGGCTCAATTGAGCAAGTTTTAACTATTCGAAGGGGAATGGTAGCATTACTCGCTCGAATGAGTTCTAAACCAGCAGCAGCAGAATGCTTATTATCCATTTTTAAGAAAGATAGAACACCATTACGAGAACTAGTAATTGAAGCTCTAGAAGAGTTCGTAGAGACTCTTAAAGCTAACCAAGAGTTTTTGGACAAAGATCTTCCCTATATACAAGAAACTTTAGCTACTTCCCAATCTTTTTCTCTTCGTGCAGCAATTTGTTCATTTCTTGGGCATTTGAAAGAGGATTCAACTTTTCCTTTTCTCCTAGATAGACTCATATATGATGAGGATGCTTTTGTGCAACGACAAGCAGCTTGGGCTATATCAAATTTGGATCCATTAGAGTTTCTTGAAACTATTCGCTCTCTCTTAGGAGAAAAGGTTCATTTCAAAATCATTCCGTTCCTTCTAGAGATTTTAACTTATTGGGCGAAAATTGATGACGTTCCCCTTGCTTTAAGTTTTCTCAATTCAAATTTAGAGAACGATTGGCGGCAACGAGCGGTCGAATTACTGACTGCAATAATTGATTCACCTGATCTTGTTACAAATAGACAATATACTTATGAAATAATAGAAACCTTAACAGCCTTACTCCAAGAAGATAATTCTAATACAGTTAGAAGTACTTGTGCACATGCCTTAGGTCATTTTGAAGGGCACGATTCTCTGATAACCCCAGCATTAATCAGAGCTATTAAAACAGATCGAATTTATACCGTGCGGGAATTAGCAGCCGAGGCCCTCGGTTATCGAGGCGGGGTATCAGCCGTACCAGAATTAATTAAGATTATTCAATATAAGCATGAAAAAGATCCTAGCATACGTTATTTCAGTAGTCTTGCCTTGCTGAATATTGAAGCTCAGCTCGCAAAAAAGAAGGACGCTTCTGAAACAACAGAGACAAAATTTGTGATTAGTAGTTAAGTCACTAGTTTTGCCCCCCTACTTGTCACCAAAACTGTATGTTCTGCTTGAGCCACCAATCCCCGAGATTTTTCAATTAAAGGGGAATAGCCATGGAAATTATCTTGTCTTAAGAGTTCTCCCAGCTTATCAGTTGAAATCTGTTGATTCTGCAAGAAAATAGTAGCTGAACGTAGAGAAAACGGAAGTCTTTGAAATCTATTAACAAGAACCTTCCCAATCTGTGTTTTTGGATTTCCTCTTGCTGAGAATATTAAGGGAGGAGAAATTCCTTCTTCTACATAACCGGCTTTCCCTGAAGTACTAAAAGGTTCAATAGCAAGTATCATGCCTTTCTGAAGTTTTGACCTTTTGCTAAAAGGAATAGAACTCACACTTGGTATTGAAAGGCCAGCATGAAGCGTTCCTTTCGTCATCTGATGCCCAGTTAAATTTGCAATTGGTTTAAATCCATAGTTCTCTATTGTATCTTGGACTGTGACCCCAATCTCTTTAATTCGAAGATTGGGCTTTATGATATCAATAGCATTATTTAAAGCCTCTGTGGCTGACTTTATTAAACGAGAATGTTTTCCATCTGTAGAAAAAGTTTTTGCAGTATCAGAAAGCATTCCATTAACGCTAGCTCCAATATCTATTTTCACTAGAGCTTTTTTCGGAATCGTACGCTTTTCTAGCGGTGCAGCGGTATCATGAGCAGCGCATTCATTTATAGAAATATTTGGAGGGAATGCTAAATCAACTCCTTTCGTTGATGTAATAATTTTCACTATTATATCGTAAAGGGAACCAATTGAAACCTTTGGTTTTACATACTTCTCTATCTGACCCATTGCTAAATGAACTACTTTTCCAGCTAAGTATAAATCGTGAAGCTCTTCACTTGTCAAAGACATAAGATGGACACCAAGCCCATTTAATCCAGTTCAAAGGAATTAATAATATGTTTAAAGGAATACTGTTTTACTTTACACAGAAAGAGTTGAAGTATGTTCAATATCTTTTTCCGAACTCCTTAACCAACCAGATAAAAGGAACGCTAAAATCAAAAGGTTTAGAAGAAAAGCGACTAATAACAAAGGTTTTCCCCCCTCAAGCTGGTAAATTAATCCAACTAATGGACTAATAAGAACCCCTAGGAAGGAAATTGACATTCCTAAAACAGCCATCACTTTACCAGTATGTTCACGGGGAAGTTTTCGCCCAACGGACCCCCATGCAATTGTTCGCCATACTTCATCATTACCAGCCTTAATTACAACCGCAACAAATGCTGTACTTGATATTAAAGCACCTAATCCTTCACTTGGCAATAAATCAGTCCATTTAGGGAGTGTGGGAGAATAGAACAGAAGGATGACGGAAAAAGGTAAGAAAAAGTAGACTAAAAACATTACTTTAGCTTCATTTTTAGTCCTATCAAGAAGAAATCCCGCTGAGAGACCTCCAATCACTCCAAGAATGATGGCTCCAATCATCGTATAATTGATTGTTCCATAATCCATCCCGACTACTTCATTTAAATAAAAATTTTGAGCAAACCGATAATTTATATCACTTGTGACATCTAGTATAAAAACAATCATGAATAGGGGGATAGTTCCAATCAGTACTTTAATCCCGTCCTTATATTGGCCCAGTACGTCTAGGATGAATGATTTTGGTTCATGGCTCTCTTCCAAAGCTGGTTGTGTTTTTTCTAAGAAAAAAAAACGAATTAAAAAGTTTAGAAAAGAAATAATTGCAAATAAGTGCCAAAACAATCTTAAACCATTCAAAAAACCATCTTGAATTAAAAAACCAACTATAGTTAATCCAAAGATTCCAAACACTCCTCCTAACGTGAATAAACTGGTACCCGTCCCCATTTGTCCAGGAGGGAGAGACTCGAAAAGAATGGGATCTATGGAAGTCTGACAGAATTGACTAAAACCAAATACTGTCCATACTATAAGCAGTCCATAGAAATCGGTGACAAATGGAATGAGGAAAGTCGCCAAAGATAGAAAAAGCATATTAAATGTTGCCATATATTTTCGATGGGGAATATGTTTGTCTGCCCAATACCCGCCAAAAAGGATTGCAAAAACGCTAAGGCACATAGCCCATGCGTCAGCAACCCCTAATTCAAAATAGGAAATGCCAATATCTCTGAAAAAGAGATTTAGATATATCCATGCTGCTAAAAATACTGCAGAAGAATAATTTGTTAATAAAATAATAACGTAGTTACGCGATTGGAAAATAATTTTGAGATTTGTGAGATATCCTGTACTTTTAGAGTCTTGCATTGATAAAAAACCTATTATGCCTATTTGGTGATTTTGGCTTTAATCAACAAGGGAATAAATATTTCTTTTAGGGCAAAAAAAGCATTCAATTTTACTCATTGAGAAACCATAAATCAATATATTTTATTGATGTCTATTTGCACACCTTTTTGAAATCATATTAGGATTTAACTTCTGAGAGTACAATGGATCTTTCAGCTGCTGATCAGATAAGGCGAAAACAGCGAATGAAGCAATTATTAGCTGAAATCGTTGAAAATCTGAAACATTATTTCGATGAGCTGCAATTAAAAGAATTTGGGGAAAAATCTCGTTTTGTGGTTCTTAATGGGATTTCTTCAATCCATAAAGTTGGATCTAAAGGATTACAATTAGTTACTGCTGATTTCAATAGTGAACTAGGAAGTTTGACTTTAAAAATCGCCATAAAAAAATTTCCTTCTCACGAAGAAGCAGAACGGAATAAATTGCTAACAAATCACTTAGCGAACAAATTAAAAGACACAGGGGTGTTAACTCCCCGTGTTATATTCGAGCATGGACCAATCTTGATTTATGAAGGAATTAAAGGTGACTCTTTTCATGATTCGACATTAAATACTGAAGTTAAGCTCTTATTAACGGGTGAAGCTCTGTCCAAATTTCATTCTGAAGTTCTAAAGCCAATTGAGAAAGAAAGATATGTTTTCCTTTTGAAAAACACCCTTAGAGAATTAATAATTCCTGAAGAAAGGAAAAAAGATTTTATTGACCTAGCAAGTAAGTTATTAGTACGAGTTCTTTCATCAAATGGCCATTCAGGGGGGACAACGGGTTTCGGAGATTTTCATCCTGGAAATGTCTTATTCTCCATTGAAAACGATGGAAGTGGGAATAAGACGATTCAAACTTGGTTGATTGATCCTGAATATGTGGAAAAAGAACAATCCGCAGATAGAATGGAAGATGTTGGTACGTTCTTTTTACATTCGGCAATTGACACCTTTGAACGGGATGGAAATTTACGATCTTTTCGAAAGGAGGTTCAGCATTTTATTGAAGGTTATGAAAGATATCTTTCATCTGTTGAGCTGTCAATTAATAATATTTATGAGGATTATGAGTCTGTATTATCATTTCATTTAGGATTGTGTGCACTACTCGAGGGTCTTTTCCTCCAAAAACGTGCGAATATGAATGAGGAGGCAGCATTCGATCGTATGGCAACCTGTATCGCTTTAGCAAATTATTGTTGGAAAGAGGGTTTAGAGTAAGCACGTTTTTAAGCAAATCAATTTTTTTCGGCAATAATAATATATATTCAAAGATTCTAATTAAAATAAGGTTGGAATCTTGGACATAGCAATAACAAATACTTGGTTAATGACCTCCACAGGAAAAGGATTAGGCATAATCCCTAATGGTAATCTGGGGATTGATGATGGCTTAATTAGCTTCATTGGGGAATCAAGTGACTCGAATCATAAAAAAGCTGACAAGATCATTGATGGTACAAATCATATCACCATGCCTGGATTAATCAACGCCCATGCCCATACAGGATATACTCTCTTAAGAGGATGTGCGCAAGATCTACCTGAAATCGAATGGATGAATAAAGGAATTGGTCCACTAGCAAAATATCTTAAGAAAGAAGATTTTATATTAGGTTCACAACTCGCAGTCTTGGAAGGCTTAAGATCAGGAACAACAACCTTTGCTGAGTATGCGGGAAATGTGTCATCTTTGGTACGAGAAGTTTATTTACCATTTAAAGTTCGTGTTGTCGCAATTGAAACTATAAACGAAGTAAGCTCTGACCGAATTCGATTGAAACCAACAGATCTTTATGAATTTGATGAGTCAAAGGGTTTAGCTGCTCTAAAAAGAGCTAACAATCTTTTTCAGGAATTTAAGGATATTGAGTTAGTAAGCGTAATGTATGGGCCGCAAGCTTTAGATTTTTGTTCTTTAGATTTACTTACAGATATCAAACAGCAGGCAAAAGACCGAGAATGTAATATACACATGCACGTCGCCCAAGGTGAAAGAGAGAGACTCCAAATTCAAGGTCGCTTTGGGGCAGACTTTACAACAGTGAAAATACTGGAAAATATTGGTTTACTTGAGGATAATCTTGTTGCTGCTCATATACATGACACAACAAGTGATGAGCGCTCGTTGATGGTAGAAAAAGGGGTTAAGATGGTTGGATGTCCAACATCTATCGCAGCTATAGATGGGATTATTCCACCAATTGGCCATTATATAGCACTTGGAGGAACAGCAGGTCTTGGAACAGACCAAGCTCCTGGGCCAGGACATTATAATATGTTTCAAGAAATGAGAATGGCTAGTATTTTAACTAAGGTCAATTATACTGATCCAACGGCACTACCACCTTGGAAATCACTACAACTATCAACCACAGGTGGAGCTGCAGTTCTTGGTCTCATAAACAAAATTGGTAGTCTTGAAGTAGGTAAACAAGCAGACATCATAACAATAGACCTGAAAAAGTTGAACATGACACCTATAATAGAAAAACCATTCAGAAATTTAATCCCAAATTTGGTGTACTCATCAACTGGCAAAGAGGTTGACAATGTTATAGTTAATGGTGAAATAATACTGAATGATAACCAATTCACTAATATTGATGAGAGTACGATAATAGAGGAGGCAAACAAACGAGCTATGACAGTTTTTATGGAAGCCTCTGACGAATGGATGAAAGCAGGATCGAAAATGGTCTCATATCACCAAAATGGTTATTTATGAAGAAATAGGGCAGATTCTTCTTGCTATCCTTTTTTTATTCTAATAAGAGTAACATTTAATAGTTGATTAGATTAACAATCTTTTCTAACTATCATTATCTTGTTGTTGGTGAGAAAAGATGGTAAATCCTAATGATATCCCCATGTGGCCAGAAGCAGTTCCAAAAACGATTGATTATCCAGCTATTCCTCTTTTTGCAAATTTAGATAAGAGTGTTGAAGATTTCCCAGATAGAGCAGCTCTGATTCTTGATACAAATAGCTTTGATAAAATTGGAAAAGTAACAATGCGAGAATTAGGTGAGATGACAGACAAATTTGCAGCATTTTTATTAGCAAAAGGAATCGAAAAAGGTGACAAAGTTGCTGTTTTTCTACCAAATATGATAGAATTCGTCGTTGCATATTATGGGATCCTGAAAGCTGGTGCTATAGTTGTTAGTCTCAATCCCCAGTATCCTGTAAGTGAACTAACGGCACAGCTTCAACAAAGTGAGGCGAGAGGGATTGTTTGTGCAGACATGATAACTCCAGCTGCTCAACCTTACGAAACATGTAAAAAAGTCCGTGATCAAGGAAAGACTATACTCGAATTTATCGTAGTTGCATCAGTAAAACCATATTTAACGAGGCTAAAAGCATTTCTGGGAGGATTACTTGGAAGAATTAGTAAAAAAGATCCTCGTGACACATATATGTTCGAGATTTTCGAAAAATACAGTGCTGAGGATCGCCCAAAAGTAAATGTCAATCCTGATGATGTGGCTGTAATTATGTTTACAGGAGGCACAACTGGTACACCGAAGGGGGCGATGTTGACCCATAAAAACTTAGTTGCAAACGTAGAACAGTGCTCTGTATGGATGTACCCTCGACCAGAACGAGGCTCATCAGTTGGAATAGGGGCTCTCCCATTTTTCCATAGTTATGGAGCAACAACTGGTATGAATTTAGGAGTTCAATATGGCTCTCTTGGAGTATTGATGCTGGATCCTCGTGAAGATAAATTTACAAAAATCCTGGAACTCATACAAAAATACAAAGTCCAGATCTTCAATACTGTACCTACGTTATATATCGCTTTATTAAACCATCCCAAGATAACGGATTACGATCTAAGTTCATTATTAGTCAGTACAAGTGGGGCCGCTCCCTTACCTCTAGCTGTTTTACAAGAATTTGAAAAAGTGACTGGTGCAAATCTTTCTGAAGGATATGGCTTGACTGAAACCTCACCAGTTACTCATTCCAATCCTTTAGCAGCATCTCCAGGGTTAGATACTCCCTTAAAGAAAGAAGGATCAGTTGGAATACCATATCCAGATACAGACGCCATCATTGTCGATATTGAGACTGGAACTAAGAAACTAGGCCCTAATGAAGAGGGTGAAGTTGCAATTCACGGACCCCAAGTGATGAAAGGTTATTATAATAAACCTGAAGAAACAGAAGCTGTTTTTAGAGAAATTGATGGAAAAAGGTATTTTCTAACAGGGGATATTGGAAAATACGATGAAGATTTTTACTTCTACATCACGGATCGGAAGAAAGACATGATAGATATAGGAGGTTTCAAGGCGTATCCAAGGGAAATTGAAGAAATTCTTATTGCTCACCCGAAAGTATCGAATGCAGCTGTCATAGGAGTTCCTCATCCTAAAGTGGGAGAATCAGTCAAGGTATTTATCGTCCCTAAACCAGACGAAGAACTTACTAAAGCAGAGATCTTAAGCTATTGCCAAGAGAAACTAGTAAAATATAAGCAACCTCACGATGAGAGCTATATTGAGTTTCGTAATGAGTTACCGATGACCCAGGTAGGGAAGGTCCTTCGACGTGCTTTGAAAGAAGAAGAGGAGCTTGGAAAGGACGAATAACTCATTCTTTCTTAGATTGTTATTGGTTTTCCCCCTGTCGGTCTAACAATCAAAGAATAATCAACAATCCTAAATTCCACAGACATTCCTGTGTCTCCCCCAGTAAATTCTTTGATTAATGGAATTTTCTTGTCCTTTAATAGTGCTTTAGTGACCTTTGCGTTCTCTTTTCCAATTTTCAATGTTATTTTAGTATAACCAAACATTTCCGCTCCACCAATCATATTTGCTACGAAAGATTTACGACGATGTTTCCCAACTGCCTTCTCGAGCTCTCTAATCATAGTAGGAATAGCAATATCGGCAAATCTTGTTGGTCCAAAAGTATATTTTTTTGGTTCTCTCCCTTGAGATTTTGGAAGCATTATATGCCCCATTACGGCACATCTTTCAGGATTATCATCTTCTGGATATATAATTAAACCAATACACGAACCTAATGTTGTTATCTTCAAATAATCATTTGAACATCCAAGTTTAACCTCACCAATGCCCACATAATGTGTTTTACCCTGCGTTGAGTCTCTTCTCTCTCTGTTTAAGAGCTGACTTATTACTGATTCCTCCTGGAAGTGACGTTATTTGGTGTGTTCTTCAAAAATCGCTTCAAAAAAGCGAAAGTAAGTCTCTTGGTGAGGGATTAAGATTATGTCTGTATTTAGATAATTGAAGTAGAACTCCTCCTCCAACTGAATTTCACATTTTATATGTAGCACATCGAAGTCTTTCTTGAAATCAATTAATTCATTATCCACTAAAGAATCTAGTTTTCCTATGCGTAATATCGGTTGTGAAGGAAGCATTCCCTCAAGATTTAGAAAATCATTCAAGGTAAGAATGTATTTGATTAGAATTATAGAACCTACTTCTTTTAAGACGTCCATAAACAATGTACTAAATTCCATTACTGCCTCAATGTCATTTGTTTCTGGTGATTTTTGACTAAGGATTTTTGTTACAATCTCTTTATCAAAAAGAATCAAAACTGTATAAACGATATCTGTAGTGTTACTTGCAGAGAAAATCGCAATCTGGGCATCAAAAGGTAATTGTTTTTGCAATAAATTTGCAATCGATTCTATTTTCACTAATTCAAAGGATGTAACTTTCATAAAAATAGATTTATCAAGAAATTCAGTTAGTGCTTTAGCAGCTAGATCCGCAGCAATTTTCCCCAGTTTTTTTAAGGCACCTTTCTGACCAATTGACATTTCCTTCAATTTTTGGTTTTCAGGAGCAGACATGTTTTTCCCATTAATCGGATTGAAACAATGATATCATATAATCATTCTTATTTAAATTGATAAAAGAAGCATACATTACATAATAAGCACAACAAGATTATAATTATTCTTATTTAGAAGCAAGGAGCGATTATATGAGATCTAAATTCAAATTTCAATGGTACCAAGAAATATATGAGAATTTCCCAGATATCCAAGAGGAAGCACGCAAAGCTGCGAATGACTTAGGATTAGATAAAATAAAAGATGGATCATTCGGATTATATCCAGGAAGTTCATCTTGTCCAGGGCCATTACCCAATTATGTTCTTGAAGCGATCATTGATGCGAATAAAGAAGTTATTCCTATGAGGAAAGTTCAAGATGAACTACGTGATGTGGTGAAAGATATTTATGGGGATGACTATGACTCTGCTGCGACAAATACATGTGAAGCAGCTATAAGAGCAGTATTAGAGACACTATTGGCCCCTCCACGATTGAATATGGGCGACTCTTACAGAGGAAGATTTCTTGCCCCCTATGGGGAAGATTCTGAATATATAGCTGGATATGGAAGGCCATTTCCACCACGGTATAAGAATCTATTTGTTGATAGATCTGTTACTGGCGGAGAGCTTGCTGTTGAGGCAAAGTGTTTACCAAACCTCGATCCACTCCTTATTAGACTTGTTGGTACACAATATCAAGTCCATGGAATTAAATCCAATCCTGTTCCGTTGATGACTCGAACAAATGCACAGAAGTCAATTGAAAAATTCGCATTGGCAGCTGAAAGGCATATTACCCTTTTAACGGGCTTCGTTACTCTTGGGTATGACACACCAGGTTATGGTTATGGAGAAAAGGACCTAAATGGAGTTCCAATTCTCAAAAAAGGAATTGGAAAACTATCTGAGGAGTTTGAAGTTCCATATGCATTAGACGGTGGGGGTGGTGTTCCTGTGATTGGTCTTGGGCCAAACGATGTGGATGGAGATGTTATGATGTGGAGTATGGACAAAGCTGCACGAGCTCCAATTTGTGGTTTAATTGTTGGAAAAGAAGAAGTCATGGTTCCTGTGCGTAAGGGATTAGGATTAGGTGGCCAAAGATATGGAGAAGTGTCATCACATGGAAAAGCCCGATACTCAATGATGGATCCAGGTAGAGATGCTGTGGTTGGATTGATTGCTGTTTTAAGGATGCTTCACGAACATCCTGACAAGATTATAAAACCAATAGATCAATATCATGATATTCTTGTCAATGTATTCAAATCTTTTGAGCCAAGTAGGTTTAGAGACAAATTAATTTTTACCAAAAGTTTTACTATGGGAGGTACAGAGCTTAATTATGAACAAACCTGGGAGGAGGATAAATTTGGGATTCCAATCTTTAACATGGAAGATATGTTTGCCAATACTAATCCAATGATTGTAGCGCTAGATGAAATGGGTGTTGGTCTTGGTGCTACTATCTACAGTGGAAATATGTTTTTAACACCTGGATTGGGGACATTAGATGAAGAAGGAGATTTAATCACAGAGAACGCAACCCTCGCAGCGCAAGCACTAGTACGAGCGGTTGAAATCACGTGCAAATATGCTGGCTTAACGGATTAATTATTCAAAAGGTGCAATAAATATGACTCAAATTGTCAGATTACAACAAATAAAAGAAATACTAAAACGAATTGATCCTTTCGCTCTAATTGAAGAAGGATTCGTTGCTTATTCCCAAGGGAAAGTAGTTGTTCCCCCTGTTGGAGAAATGATTTTTGAAGATCCTCCTGGAGACTGTCACATTAAATATGGTTATATTAAACATGGAGACTATTACGTGGTAAAAATAGCTCAAGGTTTTTATGAGAATCCCCAGAAAGGTTTCCCTTCAATAAGTGGACTTAATATTTTATTCAGTCAGAAAACAGGAGAGGTATTATGTGTCTTACTCGATGAAGGTCATTTGACAAACGTGAGAACTGCAGCAGCAGGAGCAGTCGTTGCAAAATATATGGCACCTAAAAAAACAAGTCGTATAGGTATTTTAGGTTATGGTATTCAAGGCAAAATGCAATTAGAATATTTGAAAGATGTTATCACATGTCGAGACGCTATTGTATGGGGAAGAAGAGAAGCAGGATTGAAAAAATATGAAGAAGATATGATAGATTCTGGATTTAAGATTGAAACAACTTTAGATGTAGAGGATGTAGTGAATACCTGCGATTTAATCATTACTTGTACCCCTTCCAAGACCCCTCTAATTACAGCAGATCAGATTCGAAAGGGCACACATATTACTGCAATGGGCTCAGATACTCCAGAGAAACAGGAGTTGGATACAGAAATCTTACGGATTGCAGACCGGGTGATTGTTGATAGTATTCCCCAAGCTGCATCTCGAGGGGAATGTTTCCATGCAATGACTGACAAAAAGATCACGAAGAACGACTTAATAGAATTGGGTGCAATGATCTTAAACAAAAACCTTCAACGTATTACAGATGATGAAATTACAGTGGCTGATTTAACTGGTGTTGCAGTACAAGATATCCAGATCTCAAAAGCGGTGTATGAAGGGATCAAAAGCCTAGAATAATTAAGTTTCTGAATCTAATCTCAAATCTAAGCCACACGACACACAAAACTTAGCTTTGGAAGGTAATGTATAAATACAATTTTGGGCAGACCTTAAATTCTAAATTTCTATGATCGTTGGGTTTAAGAATTCTCTGTTGGTGGTTATAATTAAATCGAGGATAGTGAGCTATCTGCCTTTTCTGTTGAAGACGACCGTAAATAACAGCTCCAATTATAAAAAGGAGTATCAATCCTATTCCAACTATGTAGATTAGAGGAACAATACTGAGAGAGGGGGTAAAAGAACCATTTAAGGAAATAGTACGTGTGGGTTCCAATCCTATCTGATCCAATGCACTGAGAACAGCTGTGAAATCAAATCCTATTTCTGAATAAGCAACTACTTGGTTGTAATCTATTACGTACAATGTGGGGATAGCTCCTGTTCCATAATTATTGGCTACAACACTATTATTATCAAAAGCAACGAACCACTCCATCGAATGTTCTTGGATAAAATCCCTCGTTAATTCATGATCCCCAACATCAATATCTACCGAAATGATTGCTAATTCATTAGAAGAGTAAGACTGATAGATCTCTCGTATTTTTGGAATTGCTTGCACACACGGCCCACACCAAGTTGCAAATAGGTCAAGGATAACAACCTTCCCCCGAAAATCAGCAAGCGAAAATGGTTCATTGGTTGTGATATCAGTTAAATAGAAGTTAGGAGCTGGCGTGTCTTCTGGTAACGGTTCTTGTTGAAAATATCCATCAGGGTTGGAAATAGAAGCTATTGTACTAGAAAAAATCAAAATTTGTGTGAAAGTAATGAATAATAAACGCTTTCTTTTCTTATCGAAAATACTCATGACAATTTCAGGAACTAAGAAAGGCATTTTATGTAAGATTATCCTGAAGTCTTAAAAACATTATTTAGGTACACGTTTAAAACAAGAAACTCCCACTTATGAGGAAATAGCAAATGAAAATTGATATTTTTGAGCTAGAGAGGAGACAATCAGTTTGGGAAAACAGAGTGCATTATAACTTGACAGAAAGCGGAGTCCATCCGTATACGCTTTCCGAACTACTTACTGAAAATGAAATAAAAGAATTGTTATCCATACGACTTGGATACGGGCAAACAAATGGGTCTATTGAGTTGCGGGAAACAATTAGTCGTCTTTACCCAGGAACAGACTTAGATAATGTATTGGTGACAAATGGGTCCTCGGAGGCAAACTTCATTGCCACATGGAGTATCTTAGAACCCGAGGATGAGCTCATTCTTATGTTGCCTAATTATATGCAGATTTGGGGGATTGCTCAGTCTTTCGGAATAAGAATCAAACCATTATATCTGAAAGAACATCTTCATTGGCAGCCGGAGATTGAAGAACTGGAGGATTTATTCTCTTCTAAAACAAAAATGATCGCAATCTGCAATCCAAATAATCCTACAGGAGCAGTACTAGAGGAAGAGGTTATGCAGGAAATCATTAGTCAAGCTGAGAGATCAGATGCTTGGATCTACTCTGATGAAATCTACCGAGGTTCAGAACTAGAAAGTGATGAAGTTCCGAGTTTTTGGGGTTTGTATCATAAAACAATAATTAGCTGTGGCCTTTCTAAAGCATATGCCTTACCTGGATTAAGAATTGGATGGTTAGTTGGTCCTAAAAGTACTATTGAGATGATGTGGAGTTACCATGATTATACATCGATTACTAGTGGAATATTAAGTAATCGAATTGCTACATTAGTTTTACAACCAGAAAGAAGACAGAAAATTTTGGATCGCAATCGGAGGATGTTAAGGGAGAACCTAATCATATTAAAAAGATGGGTGGGAAAACATGCAGATACATTCCAATTCATTCCCCCTCAAGCTGGAGGAATTGCCTTTTTAAAGTATAAGATGGATATTAATTCTACAGAATTTACCACTAAACTTAGAGAAGAGAAAAGTGTGTTCATCGTGGCTGGAGATTGTTTTGGGATGGATAATTACATCCGTATTGGTATTGGATCAGAGAGTGATTATTTGCAGGCAGGTTTAGCGTTAATTGACGAAGTGTTAAACGAGATGAATTAAACCCAAT
>JBHLPQ010000192.1:0-7297 GCA_048939265.1 Promethearchaeota archaeon | reverse complement strand
TAACAGGAACATGTAGATATCTAGATTGCCCCCTCGTTCAACCTGAATTTTTTGCTTTTCAACAACAAGAAAGCTCTGTCTATTTAATTAAGAAAGACCCAAAAGCACCTCCTTCTTCAACATGGGGCTTTACGGAGTTACCAGAAGACCGTGATGAAGCAAAGAAGGTAGTAGAAAAAAATATCAAAACATTAAACAGGAGTTTACAAGAGGCGGTTTGGCGGCGTTTTAACCAACAGTTTGATGCCATAGAATTGATTAAAGCCTCCCAAGAACTTACGGAAGAGGAAGAGCTAGAAGAGCTTTAAATTTAATTGTTCAAAGATTAATCATACAGCTGCGAAATGATGAAACCTGACAAGGATGAGCTGCGCGATGAAATCTTATAGTTACTCTGATTCGCTAGCTGTTTAGTTATGTCACTACTTCCCAAACTTGGGTTAATAGCAGAAACTTAGACCTTTCAAAAGCTAAGTTTCCAAGAAAGTCATCATTATGGTATCTTCTACTGAAAAAGCCTTCTTAATGAACAAGAAGGTTATCTTGGTTCGGATGGGAGGAGAAATAGGGATTAAAAGTCGACAAACTCGTCGACGTATGGTAAATATCCTGAAACGTAATATCAAAACTATTCTAGCAGAATTTACTGGATATAGAGTCATAGACTTTCGTGACAGACTTATTATCTATCATGAATTAAACAATGATCTAAATGAAGTTGCACAGCTAATTGTTAATTCAATAAGCGGTATCTCTTCCGTTAGTATTGCAAACGTAGTTCAAGCTACGGAACCAGCCATCATTTCTGGCGGACTATCGGTAGCAATTGTAATTATTCAACCAAATAAAAGCTTTGCAGTTCGAGTTCGCAGAGAGGGAAATCATCCATACAGTTCAATGGATATAGCGAGAAAAGTAGGTGCTAAGGTTCTTTCATCGCAGATGGTTGGAATTACAGTTGATCTAGACAATCCTGATCATGAAATTTGGATTGATATTCGAGGTTCATTAGCATTTATTTTCTCAAGTACTCTAAGGGGAATGGATGGAATCCCTTCGCGTTCTCAAGGTACAGCTATAGCATTAATTAGACCTAATTTAAATTCTATCATAGCAGCTTGGTTAATGAAGAAGAGAGGGGTTAATATTATCCCTGTGTTTTTTAGAACAGGAAAACAATCTGAAGAAGAATTCAAAAATTATCTTCAATCAGAATTTAACAATATTCCAATTGATATCTCGATTGAGGACCTGTTAAAGACATTTAAAAGTCAATACTCTCTGTGTTTACTTTGTACCATTTTTTGTGAACAAATTTGTCAGAAAATGGCTGCACAAGAACAGATATCGGCAATTATATCTCCAACATGTTTCGATTATAATAATGAAATAATATCTTTGAAAGCATTGAAATTCCTAGAAAAAAAGGCTTTCATATCAGTATTGAGGCCAATTCAGTTTGGATTCTTCAGTCAAGGATTGAATATAGAATATTTAGACCATAAATCCTGTTGCCATCATCGTTCCAAGGTTTCTTTACAACTTCTTGAAGATTTTGATGAAACACTATTAAATTCTTTTTTGTCTTTTAAATCTGGTAGTTCTATTTAACTATTTTATCTCTCTTTGGAAAATAGCTCCATTTGGAGTTTCTTCAGAAAAAATAAAACCTTCAAACCTAGAGATTTTAGTGTTTAAGTCCGTCCATGATTGGCTAGGAAGACCAGCTTTTAAGCAGATATAATGGAGGTAGTATTCAAGATCCCAATTCTGTTCAACAGGAACCTGGGGTAAAAGAAGGCCTCGTTGATATGGTCCTCGTTCTGCGATTAAGCCATGCCTTCCAATTTCAATTAACTCAAAGTATTCATCAGGTTCTGATACTTCAAGTAATTCAGGAACAGTTAAAATAGTGGTTTCAACAACGATTGAAGCCATTTCCTTAAAAGTAACTGGTGGAAAACGGGGGTCACGTATAGCAGCATCAATTGCAGAATCGATAGTAGATTGAATTAGGGTACTATTCGGGCTTTCAATTCTTCCTATACATCCCCGTAAATCTGATCCATTTCCCTGATTGATACGGCGAAGGGTTACAAAAACCCCAGAGTGGTCAAAAAGATCTTTTGGTGCATCACCAGGAATTGAAATTTTTCTCTTGTCTTGAAGGTAAGTTTCTATCGTTCTACGGGCCAGTTTGACCAAATATTCCCCAGAATAACTCATAAAAATCCTCTCTAAGACATCAAAAGCTTGAGTTATCATGTGTGTAAAAAGGATTATTATTCAAATGCAAGAGGCGTTGTATTAAGCCCTTCTTTGAAAAATTCGAACCAAAGTTAATGAGTGTTAAAATTGAGTAGGGAACGACGACATATCAGTCAACGCAAGATTCGTAGGATTAAACGAACCATCGATGATTCCTCTTTTCAGCTGGAGTCTGAACCAAGTGAGGTAAAGACTACGGGATTAGCGCCTAACACAAAAATGTATTATACAAAAGTTTTATTCGGTGTTAGTACAGGAACTCTTACAGGATTTTTGTTTGTATTGTCGGATATCTTTTTAAACTGGTGGATTTTAGTTCTCATTTTAGCTTTGGTAGTTTGTGTGGTTTATATTAGGTTTGGACTTAAGATAACAGTAGAGGAAATTGATCAAAAGAGATTATGGTTATCTGGAACTTTTACTTTCCTAGTTCTATTTATTGTCATGACAGCTTTAGTATGGATGTTCTTTAAATAGACCAATCTTCCCCTGCTTCAAAAACACGACTGATTTGTGCACTTAACAAGGCTAATCCTTCCCCTGACAAAGCACTTACTGGTACCAATGGAATTTGTCCTAGTCCTTCTATCATCTGGCCTATATTGAAAGAAAATTCACGGGCCAATCCAGTCTGGTTTTCGATGGCGTCATAAGGGTCTTCTCGCCATGCTATAAGATCCTCAATCTGGTGGGATTTCAGAAGATCGATTTTTGTGATAACATGAGCAATAGGCAGGTTTAAGCGAATCTGAACTGAAGTTGCCAATAAACTAACTGATAGAAATCCACCAATATGAGAGACAAGTGTTGAGTCGAAAAGAAATGCAAGAAAAGATGTATCTGTTGGAAAACTCCCTGTAATTTCTATTCCTGAACGCCTATAGGCAAAAAGCTCCATTTGACCAGGAGTATCAACTAACACTAAGGAAGAGCTTTCACCTAATTCTTCAATGTCCTCACGAATATCAATAATATGTTCTGCAACCAGATCTGCAGCGACAATCATAGCCCCGTTTGGTCCCAGATTATGTTCATCAATCAATTGGTCATAGTCAATATAATCTCTAATATCAACATCAGCTTGGTAGGGAATGTGTTTAACCGCAGGATCAAGGTTAACAGTGGTGATAGAAGCGCCCTTTGAGGTCAAATATGTTTGAAGTGCTGATGTGAGAATAGTTTTTCCTGAACCAGCCGTTCCCACTAAATAGCACATGTTTGGCATATTTTTATCATTGACTCCGTAAGCTTGTTGTAAAAGTCATATGTTGAGGTGAAGAAGCAAAAAATCCTCGAGAATACAGTGATACAGAAATAGAGGCTGTTACAAAAGAACTACTATTCATAACTGCAATAATTCCTCCCTCAAAAACCCGAGTTCCAATGAAATTATAGACTGTATTCCAACGATAAATTCCTTCTGTTTCATTCACACGAATTTCAATTCGGTCAATGTTGTTGAAAATCCCACCAGATTGAACCTCTATTTGAATTGGGAAGAAATACACTGTACGATTCGGATATTCTTTCCAACTATACGAAGAAGGGGGTAGGGGAGTGGATGAAATTAAAAGATTTGCAACTCGTGATTCATCATCAAAACGATATAACTTGACTGAAGTGGGATATTGGATCATACCAAGGAAATTGATTGTTAGAAATAAGATAACTATAAAAGAAGCTAGTATAGCATAAACTAAACTCTTTTTTCGTTTTAATCTCTTTCCAAAGGAATAGATGGACGAAATCAAGCTGCTAGGATCTTGTAGATGAATATTTTCTGATTCTCTTCCAGAAGGAGTATCTTCTTCTGAATCGTCTCCAACAAAAAGAATGAGAACCGCTAGAGCTAAAATAAGTATTTTTCCAGCAGTAGTTTGGACAACGAGCAAAAACCAACCAATATGAGGAATTCGAAAGACTACCACTCCATGAATGTCTTCTCCAAGAACTTCCCATGAATCTACGTATTGATTATTATCTCCATTCGTTTTAAAGATATAACTATCATTTTCTTGCCATTTAGCAACAACACGATGAACAACAGGATCAGAAACAGTAGGAGTATCAAAGACAATGACATCTCCAACTTCGATTGTGTCTATAGGGACTTTCTTGACAAGAAGAATATCTCCTCTGAAAGGATAGATATCAGTGCGTTCATCATCTTGAAAGCCATTGTAAATGGGAAGCATGCTACCTGTGGTTACAGCTACTGTTGGATGGCTCGATCCACCTAAGAAAATAGTGATTCCAACTGAAAGAGCTACTGCCATTAATATTGCTAAGCCTAGAAGAACTACTACTTCGACAATCGATTTATATCTTGAATCTAAAGGCAATATTTGTCAAGAAAGGGGAACTGGTAAGAAGTTTTTAGAAGTATCGTTTGATTCTTACTGGCTTCTCTGATACTGTCTTTTAACAATTAGAATCTTACATCAAAAAACAGTACAGTCCTGTAACTGAGTTTCAGAAGAGAAGTTTTAGAATATCGGTGTTATAAAATTATTCAAAGAAAAATGCTTTGAACTCAGCATCTTGTTGAAGTAATTCTGTTACTTGTAGACCAAGAGGTGTTAATTGCCAGCCTTGTTCTCCTCTTTCGACTAAACCAAGCTCCAGAAGTGATCTACTATACTTACCAGTTCGGATATGGCTCCTGATTGTGTCCAGTCCAACCCCAATTATTTTACTTAAGCGTTTATAACCTACAGAATCACGATATAACTCAATAAGTATCCTCTTCTTTGTTCTCCCAAGCCTTTTAATTACCTCTGAGGGATCTGAGCTTTCCTCTGGTTGTGATTCTTGAGAATTTACATCATTAGATTCTTTCTCGGACATGCTTTCTCTCTCAATCGCAGATTGAAAATTAAACCCGTGCAATTTCTGTCCTTCTAGCTCTGGGACGACTGCGGATCCATTTTTTTCCACATTCAGAGCATGTGAGACGGAGATCAACCTTTTTGGTAGTTTTTGATGTCATATTTCTTGATGCAATAGGCCTTCGAGAATATCTACCATGATTTCCAATCCGGCTTGTCCACCGAGCCATTCTTCTGCTTCCTTGCCCCATACCTCCTCCTCTTTGCCTTGGTTTTTCAATTTTTACTTCGTGTTCGGTGTGCTTGGTACAATGTGGACAGAATGTCCGCATCTTTGCAGGTATTTTCATCTCAGAATATCTCCATTCTAAATAATTACGAAGGTACTTTTTATTTCCTCACACCTTGCTAAAGATTCATTTTTACTTTGATATTAAAAATTAGATGTTCTTTAAGAGACTCAGGTTTAGATATCTGGGTTTCTTAATCACTTGAATTTCTCTTCTTTTTCGGAAATTTCTACCTGTATGGACAACTGTATATACTTGGTATAGTATTTATTATGGAACTCTTAAACCGAATAGGTCTTATTTCGATTTTGCGAAGAAATCACACTATTATATATCACAAGGGGAGGAAAAAATTAAAAAAATAATACCTCTGTCTTACCACAAACTTGATAATTAATTGGTATTTGTGAGAGTTTATAAGTAAATAAATATTTTGCCAATAATAGATCAAACAACAAAGCGGCCTAGGGTAGCTAGGTTATCCCGCGGGGCTCATATAGAAATCCATCTTGAGAAACCCCGAGATCGGATGGTTCAAATCCTCCGGCCGCTACCATTCCTTTTTAAAAATATAAAATCTTTTAGTAAGGGCAAATATGTCACAATGTTGTGATAGCCCATGTTACATCAATACATTTGAAACTACAAGCCTACCTTCGTTTTTTCTCGATTATTTATGATTACATAAGTATTATGAGTTCTGTGATAACAAGATTTTTTAAGTTGATAGGATTAAGTCTAGTTAGACAGTGCAACAAGTGTGGTGAAATAGATAACAGAAGCCAAGGGCCCTAATCAAAGACGAAAAAAGGATAAAAAGTCATTTTGGTTTGAATACGCAGAAGAAAAAGGTGTGAATCCCCATAAATCCGCGTGGAGATCTTTTGAGGATGATAAGAATAAAAATCAAGGTATGAAAATTCGCTATTGTAATAAATGTGGTGCCTCAATCCAACCTAATGGAAAATTTTGCGAAAAATGTGGGAACCGAATTCGTCAGATAAAATAAGAAAGATGATCTATGGTCTTCCTTGACGGTATTCAGGTTGACCAGCGGGCATTCCTTTTTCCACACGTTTGAAGAAATTCTTTTTATTCCGTAAGCTCGGTGTAAGACCTTTCCGTGGTCGGGCTTCAACCTTGGGGGTTTGATTTCTGACTTTTCCAGCTTTTGTAAGAGATCCATGACTTCCTGCCATTTTTATATTCTCCCAAATATAATTACGTCATTTATACCCTAATTATTGTTCATTCAAAAGTTTTATTTCACTATCTATATCCAAAAAGACAATATATGTTAAATAAAAATCATTTAAAAACTATATATGCATTCTTTGTATTTATCATAATTTTTCAATTATGTTTGAGTTTTTTCCATACATTTAAACCTAGTAAAGGTAGTAGTTGTGTGTCAAATTCTAATGAAAAAGCTATTATGCAAAAATTTGGAAAATGAGAACGGAGTTGAATTAATCTAATGGATATAGAATTTAAAAGTTTTAAACTAGATGTTACTCCAACCCAGATAGCACAATTAATAGATCATACGAAATTATCCGCTTGGGAGGGACCTCAAGCTATTAGAAATCTGTGTCACGAAGCGATTCAGTTTAATTTTTACTCTGTTTGTATTAATTCAACTTATGTCCCGTTAGCTGTTGAGACTCTAAAAAATACTGATATCAAAATATGTTCTGTGGTAGGATTTCCTCTAGGGATGATGAACACCGATTCAAAGGTTTATGAAACAAAAAGCGTGGTCAAAAGAGGCGCTAATGAAGTTGATATGGTTATTAATGTTGGGATGTTAAAGAGTGGTGAACATAAGTATGTTCAAGGCGATATCGAAGCTGTAGTAAGTGCTGCGGATAATGCACTAGTAAAAGTCATTATTGAGACTTGCTATCTTAC
>JBHLPQ010000191.1:0-7332 GCA_048939265.1 Promethearchaeota archaeon | reverse complement strand
TTTGCGGGGATATGATGGAACTAGGGTCACCAAGCTTTTCTGAAAAGGGGGAAGGTGAGAATCGTTGATAAGAATAAGAGAAGGGAACTTATCAAAGCAAGAGATCCAACAATAATGATAATTGACACTTTTTTCAACCTTTTATAGCCTTAAAAATCTTAAGAGCTTTTCTAACTCATTTGATGCTTAAAATACTTAAAAACATGTGTAAGCGTTGTAAGCTTTCCTTACATTGATGTATTTGTAATGAAAATACACTAAGGTTTAAAATTACTTGAATAAAGTGAAAATTAGAAAGTAACATTATGATTAAAAAAAAGTTCATTATTGAAAACTTTTTAAGTTTTAAAGGAATAGTAATGATAAATTCTTTTATTCTACAGAATGTTACCAAATTTCGAACTAAATCAGGAAAAAAGACTGATGATAGAATTAGTAGATATTGAAAAGCATTATCGAATGGGCGAGATCACTGTAAAGGCCTTGGATGGAATTTCCTTTGACATTGATCAAGGTGAAACTGTTGTATTACTGGGACCATCTGGAAGTGGCAAAACTACCTTGTTAAACTTAGTAGGAGCACTAGATCGCCCAACAGGCGGTAAAATTAAGATTAATGGAAAGGATGTAACTCAATACAACCGTCGAAAACAGTTCATATTTCGTCGGAAAACAATCGGGTTTATCTTTCAGACGTTTAATTTGTTCCCTACTTTATCAGCTCTAGAGAATGTACAGTATGTCGCGGATCTAAGCCGGTTAAAGAATGGTAGACAGAAATCTATTCAAGCATTGAAATCAGTTGGTCTCGAGGATCGAATTCGGCATTTTCCCCATCAGCTCTCTGGAGGTGAACAACAACGGGTTGCAATTGCGCGAGCTTTAGTGAAGGAAGCCCCTATCATTCTTGCAGATGAACCAACAGGCGAATTAGATTTCCGCACAGGAAAACAAATATTACAACTCCTATTAAAACAACAGAATAATGGAACCACGGTTCTTTTGGTCACACATAATCGTGAGATTGCCCGTATCACTGATCGTGTTATTGAGTTGCACTCTGGAAAAGTAGCTGAAGATGGAATACCCAAGAATGGCAAAGTTTCCATTGACAACCTTCGTTGGTGAAAAACATGGATAATTTTTGGCTACTTCTTAAATGGTCTTTCCGGGATTTGAAACAACGGAAAATTCAAGTGTTAGCTATCGCAATAATCATAGGCCTCGGCACTGGGATGTATACGGGTTTAAGCAGCTCTACCCCCTGGAGACAACGAGCCTTTGAAGAAAGTAATAACGATTTAAACATGTTTGACCTCAAAATGAGTTTGTTTCCTGGAAGCTGGATACCTCAATCAGAGCTTTCTTCTGCTTTTCAGAATGTATCACGTAAAGATTGGATCAACGCGCTGGAATATCGAGTAAGTTTTCCCACAACAGTTAATGCCTCTACTTCTAATCAGACCATTTTGGTGAATGGCCGGGTCATTGGGATCAATGTTTCTGATGGCTCTCAAAATTTGGATGTTAATGGTATTCACATCACAGATGGACGACACATTAAATCAACTGAGACAACAGAGAAAATTTGCCTAGTAGAAAATAACTTTGCTAGTTATTATGACTTGAAACCGAATAATCAATTGCTTACAATTGCGGGAGGCATTGAACTATCTTTCATTGGAACAGCACTTACCCCTGAATATTTCATGGTAGTTGAAGAAAATATGGTCTTTGCACAATCAACTTTTGCTGCTCTATTTGTTCCTCTTGAAACTGCTCAAGGAATTCTAAACCAAGCGATAGGTTTACCTCTTGGATATGTAAATGAAGTTGTTTTGTTATTAAAACCTGAAGCTAATCTTGAAGAGTTTATTCAAGAACTTGAAGACTATTTTAACGATAAATTCCCTGATATTTCTTTTGAATTTATGGAAAAAGAAGATTACCCTGTATACACATTCCAAGAAGAAGATATCTCTGGGGATCAAGGATTATATTACATTTTCTCGTTTCTTATCCTTCTCATTGCTGCTTTTGGGGCATATAATCTCATTTCCCGAGTTGTGAATTCTCAACGTCGGGAGATAGGAGTAAACATGGCATTGGGTGTACCACGTCGTCAGATTGCATATAGGTATTTACTGTTTTCTCTCGAGATTGCAGTTGGAGGGATTATATTTGGTTATATTTTTGCCATGATCTTGGGAAATCGATTGGCGGAGATAATAGTAGACATTACACCTTATCATGTATGGGAGGTTTGGTTAGTAACAGATCTTTTTCTCCAAGGAACATTACTAGGAATCCTAATCCCTTTTATCGCATCAATTGTACCTATTTGGCGAGCGACTCGTATGCAACCAATCCATGCCATACAAACAGGAGCTAAAGTAGGAACAGGGAAAGGTATTTCTCCATTCTTAACGTGGATTAGCCTTCCGGGTTCAATATTCATTCAACTCCCAATTCGGAACATCTCTCGTAATCTCCGACGAGCTGTTTCAACTTTGACTGGTATCGCATTGGCTATTTGTGTTCTAGTCGCTGTTCTAGGTTTTGTTGATGGAGCAGATTTCCTATTAGAAAGTGAACAAGAGGTTATAAAGGGGAATTCAGAGGGACGAGTGGATGTGATACTTAATAATTTGTATAACACGTCACAATCACCTGTGATAAACATCACAAAGAATACTGATGTTAGATTAGCAGTTCCTATGATTCAAATACCAGTAATAATGCATGGAGAATACGAATCTTACGATATTATTTTACGATGCTTTAATTTTTCTAATAAGATATGGACTCCAGAAACCATAAGAGAAGTTGAACCATTTAATCTTTCCTCTGGGCTAATCATTTCTCAGGAAGCTGCACGGGATTTGAAGGTTGATATAGGAGACAAAATCACTCTTGAACACCCTTATCGAAAATCAGCACTGCAATATTCCAAAGAAAATACAACATTTCGTGTAATTGGCATCCAGAATAGTAAAATTCGATTCTGGGCGTTCAGTGACATATCCAATGATCGAATCTTCAATGTTACTGGATTGGCTAACGCAGTAATGATCCTACCAAGACAGGGCATAACAGAAGCTACAATCCAAAAGAACTTTTTCGATCTTCAGGGATACAGTGGAGTTCAGTCTGTCGCGAAATTAGTCAAGGTGTATGAAGAGCTCATCCAGATGTTTAAATCTATGTTTGATGTCATCCAATATGTTGTAATGATCTTAGCTCTACTGTTGGTATATAATACAACCACGGTGAACATTGATGAACGAACCCGAGAGTTAGCGACTATGGCTGCCTTCGGTACCCCTATTCGAACCTCCTCATTGATTTTAATGGTAGAATCCATGATTTTAGGACTACTAGGGACAGTAACTGGGTACCTCCTGTTCGCTCCATTTGTCGTCGATATTCTGGAAGCACGGGTAGATCAAGCAATGAATGAAATCTGGTTGTCATCTATCCTCTATCCTAATAGTATCCTTATTCTCTTTCTCATTGGGATTGTATTTGTCACATTAATCCCCTTGTTGTCCATTCGTAAGCTCATCAAGATGGATCTCCCCTCAGCTCTTCGGGTTGTTGAATAGCATCCGACATGTTTAGAGAAGTAATAGCTACTTAGAACGTAAATGAAAAAAGAGAGTAATACAACACTTATTTTATTAATTCATTGTAAAGAGAGTGAATTATAGATTTATTTCAATTCTCTGTTAGAGTAAACATTATTCTCAGCTCACATTTTTAGTGCTTGATTCAGTTTTTCAAATATGTTTTCGCTGTCAAAAATTTTTGATAGAAATGATAATCACAGGTTTTAAGCCAATTATTCATCCCTAATCACCGTGGGAATTTCTCTCGTATCTTATCGAAATTTTTATAGGCTAGAAAAGAAATTAGGATGATAACTCCTCCAACAACAGCTCCTATAATAAGCACTGGAGGAATTTCAGGAACTACATTTTGTTTAACTGGAGGTTTATTTTGAACTGAGAAAAAATCATCACTAAGATCAGAATATTCTAAGTACCTATCTGATATTGTTACCCTGATTTTATAGATTTCATTTCCGTCAGGAACCTCTGTAGTGTCCCAGAGAATGCTAGAATTCGAAATACCATCTAAGAGAAGTGTCCAGTCGCTTCCATTCCATAATTCTATTTTATAGGTAATTGGATCACCATCTGAATCATTCCCAGTCCAAATTATAGTAGTTGATCCATTCAGAGTTTCTCCACCATTAGGTGAGATAATATCAACCAAAGGATAGTGATTACGTGGTTCCTGGGCCCAGAGTAAAGTATTCTCATAAAAATAAGTACAATTCTTCGCTTCAATTTCTGAATCAAAAGGACAAGAAATCGCTAGAATGTGTTCAGATCTTTCAAAAACACCAATGACTGGATTAGGATTGTTAAAAGGAGATGCAATGCCTTTCGAATAACCTGAGACATCAAGATATCCAACTCCCGAGGGTAAAGTGACATTTTGCATGTTTTCAAATAAAATGTGGCTCGTATTATACGAAGAAGCAATACTTTCTTCGTATGCAGGCCCAGTCTCAAAATTTATACCATAAGAGGCCAGGAATTCATTCCATTTTGGTTGATATATTGGACCAAAAACAATCAAATTACCTCCTCGGAGCAAATACCATTTTAAAGCTCTCAATTCACTATCCTTCCAATCACTAGTGCCTCCACTTGGAATTATTACTAGAAGTTTAGAGGATAAATCAGATATTTTCAGATCACCTGTAGAGAATTCGACAAATAGAAGATCATTATATAGATTGTATAATTCTCCAGGAATACTTTCTTTGTGGGAGGAAACAATTAAAATTGTAGGAATAGACGCTTCCAAATCTATTTCGTCCATTCCAGTATTTCCCCCCATGTCAGTCGTTTTCACTCTTATTGTAGTTAATCCTGAGGTTTTACACTGTATATAGGTGTGATTTTCTGTTGTAATACATAAAAGATTCCAGGTATTCCTTTCTAAATCCCATAATTCTACCTTGAAAATTAGGACAAAAGGTAAAGTTTCGGTAATATTCCACGAAACTAGGAAGTCTGATTTGTTTACAATAATTGTATTAGTGAGAGGTGCTTTAATTTCAATAATTGGAGCTGTTAAATCTACAATTAGAATAATTGAATCATTAAATAATTGTGAAGTGTTTAATGCAAGAGATACACTAATATTATGTATTCCTTCAACTAAATTAGTTAATTCCCAAGAATAGGTGGTTGTGTTTCCGAGGAAATTTCCATCAAATGTGACATTAAAGTGATCTATAACAGTTCCTTCAATCGATGTTGCTTCCCATTTGATTGTATAACTCGTCCTATTTATACCCTGAGGGGATCCTCCTAGTATTTCAAGGATTTCTGGAGCTGGAATGTAAAGACTGAAGAATAGAGCAAAATTACTAACTCCACCTAACCCCAAAGTATATGAATTGAAATATTGCGTATTTAAACCATAATTCAACCCCACTGTAGCGCCATAATCATCAGATATTGATTGGTACTGGAAGAGGATGGATCCATCAGGAAATAATACTACCTCAAAAGAACCTACTACAGTGGAGGTTCCATAATATTGAACATCATAATATTCGATGACAACAAAATCTGTTGTACTCCAGAAATAAATGTAAGAGCCTTCGAAATTATAAGCTGTAAGATCATACCAAAAGGGAGCAATTACATAGTGGGCATCAACATCATCTGAAGGAAAAATGGTATCTGGGCTATAAGTTCTTCTTGGGGAACTATCAGAGAATGACAAGTAACCATTAGAGCATACGTACACGGTATCAAAACTGGTATCAAAAAATTCAAATGTAAAAGGAAGATTTAATGTTCCATATTCATCATCACCATTGATACCAGAATCAATGCCATTTGAATAAGCATCATACCAATAAAAAGAAGGCGTGAACACACTGTAGTTCTTTAAGGCCTGAATGGAAGAAATAGAGGGATTAACAATTCCTTTCTCTTTGTTAGTCTTTAAATTTGGTTTCCTCTTATTCTCTTCTATATGCTGGGGAATCTCTCTTTTGTGAATCTTATCTCGGTTTTCAGTTAAAAGAGTATTATCATTGTTATTATCATTCAACTTATTGTTAATCTCATCATAAACATTGTAACTTGGTGAAAAGATAATATTAAAAACTAAAAAGAGTGCTAAAACACTCTTTAACAGAATAATAGGATTAGAGCTTTTAAATTTCCGCATTATAATCACTCTCCTACTTCATATATCGCGGGTAAAGTATGAAATATCTTTTATATTATGTAAAGGTGTTTTCTTTTTCTAAATAGATTCTCTTCTTAAAAAGGCAACGAAATAAAAGAACTATTCTTAAATGTTAATTTTTTATAGGTTAACTTTTCTACATAACAAGATCCCAAAAATGGGGGTAAATATTTCAATGATGATGTCAATTGTAAAGAAAGAAATATCAATATCAATTATTGTTTTATTATCATTTACTTCAATTTTCTCACTCTTAGCAGCTCAAATACCTGTAATTGAGATAACAGAAGATAAATCAACCCTTTTTCCAGGTACAACCTATGGAGATTATGATTATTATGTTTTACCACCTGGATCAAATTTCTTTGACGTAAAATATCTTGGTACGACAACCAGTGATGCCCATTATACAAAGTTGCCATTTTCATTCGATTATTTTGATGACGATAGTTCAACTTTAACGAAAGATGCAATGGTTCCAGGGTCTTTTCTTCAGAATACAAGCCGGAACAGCTATCATCATTTCTATTCAGCCGAACCATATCCTACTGCAGTGAAGATTGATACTACACGTAATCCAGAATTTGAGTTTACTCGAAGACAACCCATAAGCCTTCACATGGATTATTCTTTCACTTTTTTAGCTGACAAAGATATTGAATATTGGGGATGGATTAATAGTAGTGAGCCTTTCTTTTTAGACGTTAATTCTAGAGATAACACAGAAGGTACATTATCCTTTGCATCTGCTTTACCTGATTTATTAACTCTTGGGGCTGGTAAAAAACGGATGACTTTTCCAATTTTTCCAATTGATGGAGAAATTCAAAATTTTACCTTAAGCTTCGATGATAACACTCTTGTTACCTTAACACCGCATCCTTGGGAATTTCCAGACTATATACCCAGTATAGAGGTGAATACATCCGTAAGCGGAGATATTATCCAAGGTGGATTTAACGAGGTTGATCAAAAATCAGGAGAAATGGCTTATTTAGAAAATGATATTTTTAGTATTAGGATGTTCAATATTTCTATTGAAGAGGGAGA
>JBHLPQ010000039.1:0-22780 GCA_048939265.1 Promethearchaeota archaeon | reverse complement strand
ACCATCTCCACGAGAAAATTTGTTGAGATCGTACGAATAAATGTTAATTGATCACGAAATGAGACTACTTCGCCCGAATAGCGTTCGATTCGGCGATATCTACTTAAAATTTCCATCGCTGGGCCAATTGCAGATATGAAAAAATCTCCCCCTCGAATCCCCGATTCCCAAAAACGAAGTAATTGTTTTTGGATTTTATGTTCCATTTCTTGATGGATTTCATGAAAATATCCAATCTCTTGTTGGGGATATTTTCGGCAGACCAAATAGATAGAGGAGGCGAGGGCAGCAGAGGTTTTTGCCCTAAGACGAGTCTTCATTTCAGTATGAATAGGCCATGAAGCTGTGACAACAAACCCTGCGCGAATTAAGGCTTTTAGCATGGTTTCCCACCCTTCTGATGATTTGTGAGCATACACAATTAAAGCAATACCTTCAGGCTTCAAGACTCGATACATCTCTTGGAATGATAGACTCATCATCTTCTCAAAAAATGCTTTAGGATTACTTTGTCTTCCTTTATTTGCAACAATCTCATTTGATTTCGGAGTAAGAGGAGTAGCAAAAAGATTAGGAAATAACTCACCGATTACTTTTTTGAACCACACGTAGAAAAAATCAGAGAGATCTGAATATGGAACATTATCATAATAAGGAGGATCAGTAAGAATCGCGTCAAAATATTCGTTTGAAAACGGAAGTTTTGTCGCAGAAGCCTGATAAACTGATGAGGTAGTATTAGAGGACCATGAATTATTTTCTAGGAAACGCTTAACCCAATCAAGCTGATGGAGCCAATCTCCATTAGCACCAGAAAAAACATTCAGCTCCGCATAATCCCATGCCATTGGAAGAGCTGTTCGACCAAATACATGTTCAATCTTTTCACCATAGGCGTTATATACTACTAAATTAGCATTTTTATCTGCCAACCGTCCTAATATGATTGCTAGATATGTTATGATAATTGTTGAGAGTTGAATTGGTTCAGAAGAACTATCAACTATTTCTTGATGTTCTTGTGCAATTACTTTAACATTTCTCTTAATCTCTTCTAAAAAGGAAATCAATGCCAATTGTTGGCGGGAATTAAATAGGTCTTGCCATTTCGTCATCCCATATTGTCGAACACCAAAACCTAATGTACCTATAGGTGGTAATTCTTCATCAGGTAATAGGAAATCGAAAGATGTGAAGTTAGACAGTTTTTGCTTTAGGAATTCTTCTGCTTGAGTATATATTTTAATATCTCTTTCGTTAGCAACGCGATATTGTTTTATTGGTCTTCCTGGAGATCTTAGAATTACCACTGTCATCTTATGGAACATTCCCCCCTCTTGAGCAAGTTTTCGGATTTTTACTGCATCCGTTACTTGGTTACAAAACAAACACTTTGCTTTAGCTCGGGATATTGTCCCAACAGATGGGTCAAAATCAATAACCTGGTCTTTTTGAATCTCAAAGGAGATTGTCTTCAATTGTTTATTTATTACTGGTTTGTATGCAATGGAACGTTTTTTGGTTCTCGCCAACCAAAAATGTTTGATTAAGGGTATCTCTCCCTGACACGATGGATTTGAGCATAGAATGGTTCTAGCCCATAAATATCCAATAGGGATTCTCCCATCGGGATCAGCTGGGTAGAATTGGCCGATTTTACCATTTACTTCTTCACAAATATGAATCGCCCATTTTTCTACCAAGGCTCCAAGTTTGGAATCAGCAATCCTTTGAGGCCATTCAAATGTCGCTTTACTAATTATTACTGCTATTGGATTCAAATCACTGGCAAAGACTTCACAACCAAGTCTAAGAGCTTCAAGAGGGATGGATCCCCCTCCAGAAAAGGGATCTAATATTCGGGGTGGTTGTATACTCCATTGGTCGCTAATAAGTTGTTGACTCTGATAAATAATCGGACTCAAATTAGATTTAACTGTATTCCAAGGTACAATTTCTCCAATTAAATCTAGTATGTCTTTCTGTGCTCTTAAACTTGAAGGAAGATCAATTAATGACGCAAAAATAGTCGCTCGGGAAGCAGCTAAGGGCCGTCGAGCCCACCATAAATGCAGTGTACTTGGATGACCGTGACGAACACTTTTTTCGTGAGTGGATGCCTTGGAGATCTCTGTTAAAGGAAGATTCTCTTCAATGACACGTTTTTTCAAGCTTGAGCATCTCTATAACTTGAAAGGGTATTACTTTTATAAAAAAAGCTGATGATTCCCTCCCAATCATTCACTCTCAATAAAGAGAAGAGGGAATCACTTTTTGAAAAACCGTCCAGTTGCCTCTTGAATGGCATCTGCTCTCGTAAGTAATCTTCTAATCTCTTGGATGAGACTAAATTCGAGGTTTTTTTGTTGTTTAAGAAATCTTTTTCGGTACTCTTTCAAGAATTGATCAAACACACTTTCGTCCCACCCATATTCCTTACGAACCTCTCCATATAGCTGATAACCAGCAGTTGACCTCTCTACCCAGCGATCCAAATAATGAAAATCTTTAGAGAAAATAATAACTTGTGGGACTTTCTCGCTTCCATTAATCCTATCGACTAAGAAAGGATAGTGATCCTTGTTGAAGATCTTCAGATTGATTTTCGGATTTTGGTCTGCTAGCTTGACAAAGACTGGTACATTAGTTTTAGAGTCCCAACACCACGTCGTAGCAATAACCAAGAGATTAACCGGATGAGTTAAATCTATTCGAAAGTCTTCAGGAGTGAATTTTTTACCGAGTCTTCGATAATATAGATTGATTCGATCCTTTTCATCTTCTGTACCTGATTGTAAGAATTGCTCAAAAGAGGCACCTGTTTGGTAGAATTCTTCAGTTATTCGTTCTAGCAACACTTAGGATCTCCTTGAATTAACGTTAATTTAACTGTTGAGTTGTGTTTCTAAGCAAGAGCTTCTTTGATCTTACTAAGTAGTGCTGCTTCAGGAACAGCCCCAACAACATTCCACTTAGGAGATTTGTAACCGTCCCCCTCTTCAATCCAGTCGTTATTGATGACCGTTTTCGGAACTCCTTGCACTTGATATTCCATAGACATTTCTTGGAATTCTGTTGCCTCGATCATGTCAGCAGTAATGTTTTCATTCAACATAGCAAATTTAAATGCATTTAAGACTGCTCGGGGGCAATATGGACAGGTAGGGGTCACAAAAACTTGTAAGTGGACAGGTTGGTCGATTTTTTCAATCTCTTCGATAATCTCTGGAGTGAGGTCACTTTCTTTGTTGGTACCAGACATAATAATGCTTTCAATAAGGCTACCAAACTCATATCCAGAAGGGATACCAAAAAATCTAATCATACCTTTCCCTTTTCCTTCGACGGTTATGGCAGGATGTCTTGTAATCCGCCAGATCTGTGCCTTCTCGGAAGTAATATCACATTCACAATGATCTAGAGTAACTTTATCAGATTGTTTAGCAATTTGTTCAGCTAAATCTAGGGTTTCATTACATAATAAACAGTGATTTTTGTTTGTGAACATGTGTAGCGTTACGTCTGAGGTCAAATCATCAAACATTTGACGGACCTCGTCTAAAATCTTATCTTCGATTCTTACTTTGCCTTCGGACATTTAATATTCTCCTATATTTCTTGATTTATCGATATTATTGTTTCTTTATAAATATTGCGTTTCTTGAATATTCCAAAACACATATATATGAAATCTCATATATTTTGATTGACGTTGAAATGACCTCAAATCAAAATATAAATGCATTAGATGAAGAAAAAAGGTCACTAAATCTCCAAGCAGAGTTATGTCAGTCTTTAACACATCCTTTTAGATTAAAAATTCTTCAACTACTCCAAGATGGAGAAAAAAATGTGTCTGATATCAAAACACTCACACAAAAACCACAACCATATATTTCTCAACATCTAAAAGTATTACGAGACAAAGGGGCAGTAAATACCCGAAGAGAAGCGAATGAGATTTATTATTCTTTAGCAGATTTGCGAATCTTAGAAATCTGTGAGTTAGTAGCGGATCTTATTACAAAAAAGTTAGAATCTCACGAGTAGCATAACCTTGAGAAAGAAGTTTTACTAAATTTTTCATTGACTATTCTGTACAGATGTGTTGATTCTTCCACTCAGAAATGTATTAAAGCGAAATTCTTTAATGGCTTAATAATAATGGAATAAAAGATAGCCTAAAAAATTCAGCGAGAGTCCTCGGGGACAGAAGAATAATGTCTCTTGGTAAACACTTAGATGAAGATACAAAGCCATACAAAATCCTTGTTGGGGTAGTGTGGACAACATTCGATGATATCAGGGGAGGAATGCCTGTCGAATGGACTCCTAGAAGCCTCTCTGATGAGTTATTATTCAGTGTCTCCTTAAGAGGGATGTCAGTCTTTTCTAGTCGACCCAATCACATATCTTATTCCAAGATGCCAGCAACTATTCCATTCCCCGAACATGAATTATTTTCTATGTGTACTGTGCTTTATGAAACCTCAGAAACAAATCGTGGAGGATTTAGTATAAATTTAGTGTCAATACTAATTCCTCAGGTTATAATGGAAATGGCATGGATAGATATACGACAAATCCAGGCAATTTTTTCAAAATATTTCGAATTCTATGGGGGAGAACCGATTCCTCATAAGAAGGCTTTAATGGAAGAAATAGCTCACGAAACAGACCTGATCCTCAAACGGAAACTGAAAGTAATCAATGGGGGTGAGAAAATTCGGGAACATCTGACAAAATACCTCGATTCCTATCTTGTTTCATCATTGACCCTCGATGAACAGAAACTAATCCACACTCGGGTGATTACACTAATGAGATTATTGGATCGAGTATTGGAAGCCGGAGACAATGAACGAATCCAACGAGCTCTCGATAGGATGAGTTTTATTCTAGAACAGGAGCTTTCTGATGAGATAATCGTGATGTATCAACAGAGCTTCAGCGATTTGGTAGAACCTTAGAAAAAGGAAAATCATACCTTCTCATAAAACTTAATAGACAAACTTAGACTCTTAGTGAGCCACGGAAGCCCCTAGCACTATAAAAAGAAGGTGCACTATTATGATAGACGAAAACATGATCGTACCGACAATCAGCAAAGATGGCACCACCGAGTTTTCTAATGTCAGATGGTGTTCTTATCCAACTTGATGTCTTCAGATCGAAATTGCCAAGTCTCTGTAATCCTCGATATTCTTCTTCCGTTAAAAGCTCAATGCCCATCGCAGTTGCCATATCAATAGCGTTGCCTGCGGGATACACTCCTTTCTTTTCCCTTGTCTTCTGCCCATCATGGTCGTAACAAACATTTCTGCGTCCCTTAGGGCTTTCCGCTGAACAATCATAAAAAATGAATTCCTCACTCTCCTTATCTTGACCAACTACATCCGGTTCTCCTTCAGTTCTTTCCATTGCATGAAGTGATTGAAGTTTTTCAATATTAGATTCTAACTTTGCTTGGACTTCAGACCAATCAAGACCGATATGACGGTTCTTATTTTCCTCAAAACGCGCTTTCAGTGTTTTGAGTAATTCTTCATGTTGTTCTGGAGAAACCTTATTTTTAAATTGAGTAAGATCAACTTGAACAATTTTAGTTGAAGATTTCTTTTTTGACATCTCTATTCTATAATAGTGTTATATTCTAGGCTTACTTTAATCCTTATATTCGTAGTTCAGACAAGTACAATTTTATTTTAAAATCAATTATTAACTACAACAATTACTAATACACGATTTCATGACTACTAATTTACTGTAGTCTTAGAATTTTAGAAAAAGTACAAATAGCTATCAAAAAAAAGAAGAAAAAAGAGGGAAAAGGGGGGACTTAGATAGCTCGTTTGATAACGCCAGGGCCTTGTTCTTGATACTCTTTGCGGGAGACCCATAATCGCTGGAAGGTCTTTAAGGAGGAGAGAATTGATCCACCAATCCAGACGGAATATCGGCGCTCAGGAGGAGCCACGATGCGGATCTCAACGTTTTCAGGAACGAGTTCAGTGAGTTCTTTGTGGAGACGCTCTTTCAAGCCTGGGAACATGGTAGACCCACCAGAAAGAACAATGTTCTGATACAGTTCTTTACGGAGGTCAATATCACAGAGTTGGACAGCGTTGTAGATGGCTTCATCCAAAGGAGTTTCTTCTTTTCCAAGGGCACTTGGATTGAAGAAGGCTTCAGGAGCCAAGAAACGTTCAGGTCCAATGGTGAGGGTTTCTCCATCAGGGAGGGTATATTGCTTCTCCATACCAGAGACTTTCTCAGCAAGCTTCAATTCCTTTTCAGGATCGAGAGCGACATAACACAGGCGTTCCTTAATATCACGAACAATCTCTTTCTCGGCAGAGGAGGTTAATGCGCGACCACGAGTCCGCAGTAATCGGCGGAGGTACTCAGTAATATCACGACCAGCGATGTCAATACGACTAATCGCATGAGAGATAGCGAATCCCTCGTAAATAGGTACGATGTGGATAACACCATCACCGGCGTCAATAACTAACCCTGTAGTCCGTCCAGAGGCATACAATGACAGAACCGCTTGCATAGATACATACATGGCGGGGACGTTAAAGGTCTCAAAGAGAATTTCTGCCATCTTCTCCCGGTTGGTACTTGGATTCAAGGGAGCTTCGGTCAATAAAATAGGATGTTCACTTGGATTGACTCGAAGATCGTTATGGAAGGTGTAATGCCAAATCTTCTCCATAGCATCCCAATCGGTAACTATACCATGGAGAATTGGGTAGATAAGCTTGAGTACACCACGTAAGTTCATGGCTTCTTCGCCGACATAGTATTCCCGTACATAATGGTCCACATCAGACATGATAGACTGATATTTAGGATAGCCAATTAAAGTAGGGAACACAGAGCGGGGTTGGTCTTCACCTGCATAACCGTTCTTGCTTAACCCTGTCCCATTATCGATGACGAGGGGTTTTCCAGTAATTCCTTCTGCAACTGACATTTTTTTCACTTCATTGATGTTGATAGTAGAAAAAGATCATTTTGAGGCTGATCATTTAAATACGTCTCAGTAACCGTTTCACTCAACTGGCGGAGACGCCTTTAATTTGCCTATGCAAGTACCCACATTCTCCGTTGGTTTTTAAATCTTTGGTTTTGAATTTAGGATGTAATACCAACCCAGAGGCAGTTTTACTGAAAGGAGAAAACTGGCATCGAACCCGATAGAAATAGTCCCAAGGAGGAAAAGGTACTGCATGGGTAATATGGTTCGAAGAAATAAAAGCTCGTCTTGCTTTGGAAGAATCCCTCCGTGAAGAAATAGGGAAATACAAAATAGTCTGTAACATATAATGAAATCTGTTCAGATGAAGGAGTTGTGATTTTTACGAACCATATGATAAATAAATGTAATTCTTTAACTTTTAAACTAAGATTAGTAACATCTAAGTCGTTATTTTAAAGAAATAGGTTTATTTACATGTTTTAATAATTCTTTCTAAAAAATGTTATTTATCTTCAGATTCTTTTGCTGAACCAGTATGAGAAGTCAATGGCCGAATAATTTATCAGAACTAGCGGGAATTTTCAACCCCTGGTTTGATGTATTCGTACTTTTACTTGTAATCTTCGTATTCATGATCGTTATCTGGTTATGTGGAAAAGTAGTAAAAGCATTCGTGAATAAAATACCCGTATTTTCTGCAGATGCAAAAAATTCTATCAACTTACTGATTAGTGTTGGGCAAATTTTCTTAGCAACTATGGGAGTTTTTACACTGCTAGGAGCAGATGAAGATTTCATTTTAGGGTTTTCTACCATTGTAGCAGCAGTTATCGGTATTGCTTCTGCCTCTGTTGCATCTAATGTGTTTGGAGGGTTGTATTTGATAATCACGAGACCATTTACCGTTGGGGATTTGATAAAAACTGAAGAAGCAATCGGTATTGTTGAGGAAATAGGTTTAAACTTCACAAAAATTATACAAATAGATAGAACTACTGTAATTATCCCCAATAGTCGTTTGCTTAACGTTTCTCTCTTGAACTACAGCACACAATTACCTGGTGAAGGTGATCGTAAGGGGATAATGAAAGCGTTAGATTCCATCAATGTCCTTCCTGATCTGTATTTCGAACAGTTTACTAAGTTTAAGAATCTCGTTGAATTCCAATTAAATGTCATTACCCCCCCTATTTCAATTGAAGCATTAAAACATCGTCTTGACGCGATTTGTGAGAAATTTGCTCCCATTTATGGGTTCCGACCCACTTATTATTTTGGAAAGTATGATTTCCGGCAGAAAGTCTATCTGATTATTACTGCGCCTAATGCATATACGATTTTTAATTCCTGGCCATATTTAATGGAATCAATTGCAGAAACAGTGTTTGTAGAATTACAGGAGGGTGGGATGGAGTGATCCTGAACGATGTTATTCAACCGGAATTTCGCTTGGTATTCTTGATCGTCATTGTTACGTTAATATTGATTCTCCGTTGGTTCTTACAACTTATTCTGTCAAAACTTCTGAAAAAATCTAGACTTATTCCTCTTGATATCCTCAATGCGGGTAAAGTTTTAGTAAATGTAGGAGTAGCTGCGATTATCCTTTATCTGACTATGTTTCTATTCGAGTTATCTATTGAGGAAATCGTTGGTGTGTCAGCGTTCCTTGGAGCGATTCTTTCTTTTGGTTCTGTTCAAACGCTGAGTAATTTTATAGCTGGCTTATACATCATATTCACAAATCCTTTTGGTGTGGATGATTTTGTAGCGTTAGGAACCGAAATTCGAGGTCAAGTCGTAGAAATCTCATTGAATTACACAAAAATTCGGACTGTCAATAACATTTACCATTATATTCCCAACCAAAATTTTTTGACCACAAATATGATTATTTACAAACAGCAAGTGGAGCGTCGAATTGGGGAACGAGAGGCTCGTGATCTACAAGAAAAGAGATCACGGATAGGGAGTCTTAAGACATTTGCATTAGAGTTAATTGAAGAAGAAGTCGTCCGATACACGTTTCTCTGGGGAGCTCCTATTGGCAATTTAAAAATCACAAAACAAAAAATCCAAGAAGTTTGTGATATATATGCGGGAATTTTCGGCTACAAACCAGAATTCTTTCTCTATACGTTCGATTATCGAATGCAGTTCAAGTTCATAATTACAGCTCACAACTCTGAGATTCTTATTCAAAACATTCGTGAATTTCGAGATGAAATCGTCTCACGTTTTCATTAGTTTTACCAGAAAAGATACGATTATATAAAAAACTGATTTTTTCAATATTTGTGAGTAAGAAATGGCACGAAGAAAATATTCATTTGAACTGGAGATTTATGAAACTGGTTGTCCTTATCACAAAAGTGGTGAGAAGTTCTCATACCCCGATGACAAAGCTAAGATTTGTTCATGGCTTCTGGATAGTGCTAATACAATGATTCGCGTTTTAGAGTATGAAGGGAAGCTTCCTTGGACATATGGAGGGACTCCTTATGAGAAAGTGATCGATCCTAAAGGAGTAACTACAGAATTCGTCCGTTGCCCTGATCCTACCTCAGCTGGTGTTGTTCTTAAAATTACTCGAAGAAAGTTGGCATCTAAGGATATTAAAACTACTGTTCCTTAGAAGAACACTGTTTAAACTAATTTCTCAACAAAAATTTGTCGTAGGATAACTGGAATATCCTTAACAACTGAGGTATGAAATATCTCTCCTTTGGTTTCTTTCTTCAAAATATTAGCAACAAAGTCATTAACAGGGGGAAATGTTATAATTTTCAATCCTTGGAGTTTCCATGCGATTACAGAGGGAATTTTCCCCGTGTTCACATCACAATCACTGAGTAAAATTGCGGTATAGGTGGATTGTTTTCTCTGACCAAGCTCTTCCACCCCCACTTTTAATCCTTGATAAATATTAGTCAGTCCTTTAGGAATGAGATTGAAGATTTTCTCTACAATGCTCTGAATTGACTCTTCAACATCAAAGTGTTTCAGAATTGTCCCTCTTGTACCAAAATGCGCTATTCCTATATCTGTTGAGTCAAATAAATGAGCTATGGTGGCCGCTGCCGCTGCTGCCATCACTAGTTTTCTTCCCGACATTGAATAACTCGAGTCAATAACAAGAAGGACGGAGTGACCCTTGCGTTCACGATGTAAAACTTGAATGGCATTTGTTTTGTCAATTGGATTATCCATAATGTTTTCAATCGTTTTTTCTATATCTAGATCGATATAATGGTTTTCCTTCTTTTTTACGGAAACATATTTGGGTTTCTTCCATTGCCTTCCTACTTGCTCAGAAGTAGTATTGATAATAAGCTGGGTTGCCCAATCTATTACTTTTTGTTTAGTCTCTGCCTGAAGCTCTAGTAATACTGACCCCACTAATTCAATTTTATCGATTTCAGCTTCTACTTCTGCAATTATCTGCTCTGTGGGAGAGAAATTGTCTGGTAGTAATTCGTTTAGACTTTCCTCGGAATCAGAGAAAAGATAGATTTCTCTGTTCATTTTTTTTTTCTTTGTTCTAAACTCTCCCAATCTATTTCTAGGGTCAGATTTGATGACCGAATTACTTGGAGTAATAATTCCTCAATTATTTCTTCTGCTGTCTGTTCACTTGCTGGATCTAGCCATATCTTACCCGAAAGAGCAGCAAATGCGCTGTCTCGGAGGATTTCATATGCTGATCTATGTTGACTGAGCTTAATCAGTGTGGAAGCTATGAGGACAATATCAATTGCTCCCCTAACGGATGCGCCTTGCTTTATTTCAACATGTTTTCTGGTAGCTCTTGTCAGTCGAACTGCGATCTTAATGAGATCCATACTCTCTTCCTCCCCTAATTCATTCAAAATGATATCTTGTTCTTCTAATTCGTCTTGATAATCCATACTGATGCGTATCAATCTATCAAACAGAGCTCGAGAGATTTTCCCAACACCCACGTCATCATAGGGATTTTGAGCTAAAATTACTCTGAAATGTTCATGTGCTTTTAATAATCCCCACCGAGGAATAACGAGCTCATTTTCTTCAATAGCCCTAATCAAGGTATTACTGGCATCAGAAGCCATGCGGTTGAACTCATCAATATACAATAAGCCTCCCTGTTCCATAGCCAGAAATAATGGCCCTTTATCAAAAAATTCTGGTTTATAACCCGCTTCAATCACCAGAGAGGGATCAAACTGCCCTACTAATTTGGAAGGTGTCAAATCCGCATTCCCTTCCATGATATACATAGGCAGTCCTGAGTTCTCGGAGATAAGCCTTAAGATGGTGGATTTAGATGTTCCTGGTGCCCCTTCTAATAAGATATGTTTGCCTGCTTCTAAAGCCGCAACGATTAACTCGAGTTCTTTTGATCTTCCAACGATCAGATGTGAAACCTTAGGGACTATCGAATTAAACACTTTCATGATCACTTGAATTTACTTTTTTCTTCTTCTATTAAAAAGGCTCCTTTACGGTAAATTCTCTAAATGGACAAAATAGACTGGATTAATGCAGGTAATTCTTTCGGATGATTGTAGTAATACTTTGTGTCTGGTATTGACTCTTTCAACACACATGACTGGATAGTGTAGGCACCAAGTTGACCAGCATATTTTAACAACTTTGGGTTATCGTCAATTACAATAGTATGAGAGGGATTGACTTGAGCGTGAGAGAAAATTCTTCGATAAAATTCTAATCCACCTTTCATGATGTTCACGATGTCAGGTCCATAATAATTCGTGAAATAATCGATTATTCCCATTCCAGTTAAAATTCCCTTTAATACCCATGAAGAGTGTCCTGAGGCTGTATATAGTGTATACCCTCTAGTTTTTAGACTTTTAATTACGGAAATTATCCCTTCTATGTCAACCTTAAGTTGTGGGGCAAGCCATTCTTCATATTCTCGCCGTATTATAGAATATTCATGTTTGGGTGGCTTTTTAACGCCTACTGCATCAAACATGAAATTGATCGAAGTATTATCTTCAAAATCTTGAAATTTATTATAATCTAAATTGATCCCTTTATCAATCATTTCTTCTAATTTCTTCATTAAGATTCTGACAACTTGATGATTTGCCTCTCGCCACAAGGAAGGCTTACCCCCATACCTTGGGGCAAAATATTCTACTAGGAAATCCTTCCATTGTTCCCCTTTTCTGGAATTATCACTCAATACACCTCCATCATCGAAGAAAAGGGCAAATTTTTGCTCATCAGTAGATATTAGAGGCACCACGACTTTAAGCTGAGAGAAAAGATCATCTTTCAGAATATTCTTTTACATAATGCTGCAGAGCTTTTTTAATGCCAGTTTTAAGCCCTTCTAATTCGTCTGTAGCTGAATTTTCCATTTCTTTGTAACAGAGATCAAGAATTTCGGAAGCCTGCTTGATTCTTTCTTCTGGAGTGCTTCCTAGTCCCTCCTCAGTGTCTTGGATAGTCATTTCATGGGCTTCTTGCCATTTTCTGAGTGCCCGCCATAAAAAACCTTTAATAATTCTCTGTTGAAGAGAAATATTCTCTGAGATTATTGTAGCAAAATCATCAATGATTTTTCTCTGTACACTATCTGTAACTATCTTTCTATACTGATCTTGATCTTCAATGGGCATATAATGTCTCCTAAAAGTCCTTGAGTATGAGTTATTTACTGAGAAAAAATTTATTCTCAATCAATTTGAACTTTATATCCTTTAAAATGATTTTTTTCGTTTATTTTAATTTTCATGGCATTTTTGAATCCACCTTCCATAATTTCTGTTAAACAGGCACAGAATGACATTATTCCAAATAGGAAGGTAGTTCTGAAATATTTGTTATAACCAGATCGGGTTCTTCTTTTCTTAAAGAATTCTCATCAAATATCCCTGATAGCACCGCTACAGTTTTAGCACCGCTTGCTTTTCCCGCTTTTATATCAAGGATAGAGTCTCCAACAACCATACAATCCTCAATTGGTACATTGATTTTTTTTGCTCCTTCAAGAAAGGAATCTGGACTTGGTTTGGGTCGTTTTACATCGAGAGTTGTTATTATGGAGCGAAAGAATGTATTAATCTTCAATCTAGATAATTGAGCTTCAATTTCGGATTTCTCAATGTATCGAAGGGTTACAATTGCAAGTGGGAACCGCTGGGACAGATTTTCCAAGGTTTTAATTGTGTCTGGGAGTAGCTCAACTTCCCAGAGACAAGCTTCGTTCCAGGCTTGTAACCAAATATCTATGAATGCTTTTGTTTTCTTTGGTGTATTCGTAATCAGGTCATCCAGTAATTTTTCTCTTGAAATGCCTTGATCTAATCTTCTAGCAATTTCTAAAGAAAACCCTCTTACTTCATCTTTGGGTAGTTTAAAATGGTTAAAACGCTCCAAGGCATTATTGGTTGCTTTCATGTAAGCTCGTGTTGAATCTATCAGTACCCCGTCAAAGTCAATCAGTAAACCGTGAATCTTCATACAATCATCTGTTATTTGTTGAGATGAACCCAACTTTTAAATTTTCGCTGTTCTAAAAGATACTAATGAATTCTATTGAACCTAATCATTATGAAAACTCAGCTAAACACCAATGATTCGTCCAAGATTTCTGAATTAGCTCAGGAGCTAGCGAAAGACGGGAAATTCTTCTCTATTCCAATCATAGGAATTTTTTGAGTAATAGCTGTTCTCTTAGGAGTTTTTCTATCCTTGATGTTATTATTTATTTCTCTTGGCTTTTGGGTGGTTACTAAGAACCCTGTATTTATAATTAGTGCATTATTTGGTGGAATATTATTTGTTATAGGGTTATCTGAACTTAAAAGACAAAGATCGTTTAAAGAAACCAGAGAGGGTAGATTAAGAGATTTAACCATTGAATCCAAATTAAAATAAAAAAAGAAAGAGGAGAATTCTAATTAGAGGAAATAATCAATAACGAGTACTATTCCACCAATTAATACGATTAATCCTCCGACAGTACCTCCAACTAAACCAATAATTATGTAGATTATTCCCCAGAGTATCAGATCACTTTTATCTTTCGATGATAATTTTTGATATCCAAGGATTGCTATTAAACCACAGACTGCTATGATTGCTGCAGTAATTATCCACCCTGTAGTACCTAGAGCTTGGCCAGCAATGTTGATGGTCGTTAATTCTATTAAGTCAGTCATTGCTTCCACGAGTTCAGCTGCCACATTCGAAACGACAATGATTATAGCAGAGATTATCATTATTATTCCCCCAAGAACACCTAAAATTCGTCCAATACCTCTTAAATCAGCCATATTAAACACCAGAGAATAATTTCTCTTCTCGCTTATAACCTTTTTAGCTTCGAAAATCGTTTAGTCATTCCAAATAAATGTTTCTAAGGGCTTTTTTTCTGGTATATCGGGGTTGATTCCTTTTCTCCCGATTGGTAAAGCACAGATAAATTTAAAGTGTTTAGGAATAGTAAAATACTCTTTCACGATCCGTTCTGGAAAAAACGATGTTTGGAAAGAGGAACCGTAACCCAATGCATGGGCTGCAAGCATTATGTTTTGCGCTGCTAAAGCACCATCAAATATAACCAGATCAGGATAAGTAGTTACATCAACAAACAGAAGAATCAATAAAGGCGCGTTGAAAATTTTGCTTATCGCTTTTTTGATATTCTTCCTAGAATTTTCTTCCTCAATTTTATTTAAAATATCCTCGGTTAATCTATCTTTAAAGTTCTCTTTTCTGTTTACATTTTTTAATACTAGAAACTTCCACGGTTGAATATTTCCACAAGTTGGAGCAAATCTCCCCATCTCGAGGATTTTTTCTAAATGCTCCTTGGGAATTTTATCAGGAAGGAACTCACGAACAGATCTCCGTGTCTGAATTGCTTCAAGAACATCCATTTTCATCATTTTTAAAGGTTGAAAATATCTTAAAAACGGTGTTATATGTGCAAGTAGTTATTTAAAAGCCAATATAGGGTTAAAGAATAGAAAACATTGATATGAGAATATTATTGTATTCTTTGAAGAATCTGCATTCAAAAAATATCCTTCCAGATGAACGATTTATGCGCCTTCTACTATTAGCTATGCCCAATACTGCCTTTTTTTTTCATCACTTCGCAGTTCTTCCTAATCTAGCTCTTTGTTCCATTGCAGGAAACATTGGTGAAGAACACGAGGTCAGTGTCGCGGACTTAGTACTGCAAAGACGCACTTTTAGGAGCTTTCTTAAGAGAAGAATAAAGGAAAATCCTCCTGATCTGGTCGGTCTTTCTTCTATGAGTTTTCAGAGTAAAACAGCAAGATTAATCGCGAGATTCGTAAAAAGAATTGATCCCGAAATCAAGATAGCTCTTGGGGGGTATCATGCTTCAATGATCCCTGAAGAAGTCGGACAAACGTGGGGGAATGATCTTGATTTTATTGTCAAGGGAGAAGGTGAACACACAATCAGCGAGTTACTCCATACTCTTGAAAATGAAACAGATTTACAACAAATTACTGGTCTATCATACCGAAATAACGGAATATTTATCCACAATCCAAGGAGACCCTTAACCAATCTAGCTTCGTTAAACCTACCCAATCGGGATGTTCGCCTATTAACGAAGGGATTTCATATACTAGGAAAAAAAGCAGATGTAATTGAAACCTCTCGTGGATGTAGATATGCCTGTAAGTATTGTTCAATAAATAAAATGTATGGAAGGAGCTTTCGGACATATGATACAGAACGAATCTTAATAGATATTGAGAATTGTAAAAAACAAGGAACAGAAGCAATTTTCTTTGCTGATGACAATATTAGTTTAAATTCCAAACATTTTCGTAACCTCTGTGATGGGATAATAGAAAGAGGATTAACTGACATCCACTATACAACCCAAGCTCATGTTGGCAGCTTATATCGTAAGCCTAAGCTGTTGAAACTAGCTCTAGAAGCTAATTTCAAAGTTTTTTTCTTAGGGATAGAGAATCCCAATCAGGAAAAGCTGCAAACCATAGGAAAAAATGTATCCAATATGGCGAGGAAAGCAGAAGTCGTCGTGGCTCAAATACGAAGCCATGAAGCGTTAGCAATGGCAGGATTAATCGTAGGAAATCCAGATGATAAAGCTGACGATTTCAAAAACATTCTCCATTATATTAAACAAATAAAAGCTGATGCTCCAGTCTTCTTTGTCTTAACTCCCTACCCAAACACCCAAATTCGTGAAATTTTGATTCAAAAAAAGCTGGTAACTAACCTTCATGACTATAGTAATTATGATGCATTATCAGCAAATATTAAATCTAAATATTTATCTACAAAAGCAATTGAAATTTTAACTGAATACCTATATGATAATTTTAAGGGTTTAGACTGGATTTTCAATACGAATATTCGTAGAGCTTATCCAAGGTATTTCATCCAACTTCTTCGCAGACTTTTACCTATTTCTCTGATGAAAGTTCATTCTAAAAGTAAGCGAGAAAATTATTACTCCTTTTTAAAGAAAATGGCAATGATAAAGAAAGATTTTCGCGATCTCAAAAGGTAAAGAAGTTCTAGTTGGTTTTTGTTTCAAAAAAATGGTTGATATTTCAAAAAATTACTTAGAATATAAAAACATATAAAAATTTATCAGAAGAGAGAGTAGCTATCTTATCACAGCATTGAAAGTCTGTATAATCATTATAGAAGCTCTTTAATTTTATAGTGAGGTTTTTTAATTGACGGAAGACGTGAAAAAAAGCAAGTATAGTTTCGATTTGAGTGATGGTTTTGGAAGAGAGGATATAAGAGCCATATTTTCAGGAATTTGGGGTTTTATTGTTGGAATCCTTAAACTTATTTTTTGGCCCTATGTATGGATATCCCGAGTTATTGGACGTTCTATACGGTTCATTCGAGTTAAAGCCACTGACAATCCATTGAATAGTGACGAACGCGCTTTTATGGAAAGTATCCCAGGATTTTTCATCATCACGGGAATCTTCTCTGCTGTCTTTTTAGTCGTTGTTGGTTATATCATCAATGAAAACTTAATGAAACTTGGCGATTTTTTTAGGAATATTGACATTAGTTCCTTATTAGAAACTATATGGAATTTCCTCTTTGCAACCTATCCAGAGATTTCTGTATTAGAAATCATTCTATTGATAATAGGCTATGATGTACGAAATGATCAAGGTGTAGTAACCCACGATCGATTCGGGATCTTAGACATTATAGGATTTCTTTTTGATATAATAGCTGATATCATTCAAGAACCTTTAATGCTTTTCATAGGCATTGTGGCAGTAATGTTCGTTCTCGTAATCATCTTTATTGTGATATCTGAAACTGGAATTGTAGTTGGTATTATTTCTATTTTTGCGAGATTTTTTGGAGTTATAAGAACTACTCCCCGAAAAGGCTTTAATACTCTCAATAATGTCTATTTACGTTTTAATAACGTTATCAGCAGTATTATTATTGGAGAAAATAGATTGGTAGATTACAGTGTGAGTTATCACAAAAAGCTTCTCTTGTATATCTATCTACTCGGAGTATTGACCTTTATATCAGGATTTATTGTGATAATATCTGGAAAGATTCCCGAGGATCAAATATACGGTTTCATCCTATTAATTTTGATCACAGTTGGATTTGGTGTCGGGGTTCTTGAAATGTTTATCATTGTCCGCTTTATGGACGTCATTTCCCGGGGAAAATATTCTACGGAGAAAATAAAAGAACAATCAAGAGGCTCCTGACAAAGCACATTTGTGAGGAATTTTCTTCTCACTTCCCTTTTTTCATTTTTAAATAAAATTTTGTAATCCCATCCTTTGCATCAATATCATTTTTGCTCTAGATTTCTTCATAAAGGAGAAATCATGAATGGATACCCATTAAAGGCTAACAATAAAAATATGAAAATGATCCTTTTTATCTAAAGGGAGACTCTTCTTATAATGGATAAAGAAAACTCTGAGGAAGAAATCAACAACAATGAAAAAAACAAACGAATTTTCCTGATTATTGGGATCTTATGTGTTCTTTTCTTCATTGCCTCAGCCTATGGAGTCCAGCGGACTATTCTTTCAACCTTTGCAGAAGAACAACTTGACTTCTCGAAATGGTTTGAGAATTGGGCGTGGCTTTCTATTGCATTCACCTTATCTGGCTTTGGATTGTTTAAAGCGCTCGCTGGCTTATTTACGGGTGCAGCCTCCAAGAAAATTGGGACAAAAATAATAATCATTTTTGGAGCAGGATGTTTTGTTTTTGGAGCAATCCCCCTTATACTATCTAACGGCGCTCCATTGATACTAGGCCTTGGAAATTCAATCCTTGGAATTGGTGAGGGTCTTCTTTATGCGGGCGCAATGATTTATCTCTCCGATGTAAGCACTGCTGCACGGAGAGCTCAATGGATGGGTATAATGGAACTAGCGGTGTATGGCGGATATTCATTCGGCGCAGTGCTAGCTGGAGCCATAACGATGATAACATCAGTAACTGGAGCTGCATTTATTTTCTCAGCAATTGTCTCACTAATTGGCTTAATCTTTGCTATTATAGCTGTAAGATCGAAAGTCAAAAGTGAAACACAAATCGGTTTATCAAAGCTCCGTACACCAATTGAGAAACCAAAAACCCCTATTCGGATTAGAAATCTTTTATTAAGGCCAACAGTGATAATTACATGTTTAAATGGTCATATAAGTAAAATGGCTGATAGTGTTATTGTTTTATTTCTCCCCTTACTTCTTAACAGTACACTATATGGCTATGGACTCTCGATTGAAGCTACAGGGGTAATCACAGCCATTTTTACGCTCTTCTGGGCATTAACGATGCCTCTAGCGGGGAGAATAAGTGATCGTATTGGACGAAAAACACCAGCGTTTATTGGCTTGTGTTTAGAAGCTCTTGCTCTTTTAGGTATTCAAGGTGGAGTTTCTCCATTTATTGTTCTCTTCATACTATCAGCATTAGGAGGTATAGGGGTTGGTCTTTATTATCCAATTTTACCATCAATTTCTGTTGATATTGCTCCTGAATCAGAAAAACAGAAAATCATAGGTATTTATCGTGCTATCAAAGATTTAGGCTATTTCACTGGACCATTATTGACTGGATTAGTAGCCCAGCTCTGGTATGATTCAAATCCACGATTGGAGATAGTATTGCATGTCCCTTTGGCGTTTGTTAGTTTATTACTATTGCTTGGGGCGATTAATATAGTTGTAGTTCGTGAAACTCGACCTGGTTGGGTTCAGTTCCAAACAACTGTAGAACATGCTCAATTAGTAGAAGAATGTGTGATTCAAGCAACTAAGGGATTACTAACCTTTCTAGAGCAAGAAACCATTGAAACTGCTGCTTTTCAACAAAAATTAGTGAAATATAGCAGTAGAGCGAAGAAATTAGAGCTTCAGGCTGACCGACAGCTTGAGGAGATTGCTGTTCAAACCTATCAAAGTATTCATCGCACTCCTGATGCTGGAACCTTCTTACGAATCGCTCGCCGCTTAGATCGAGTGGCAGGATTTGCATTGGGCGCTTTATTCAGGATTCAAGTTATTCCTATAGATGCAATTCCTACTCTAATTCAAGAAAAATTACATGATGCGTCTTTTGCGCTTAGATCACTAGTTCGTAGTACAGTAGACATCCTACAAATTCTTGAGATTGAATTAGATGCTGTAACAGGAGTATATCATATTGTGCGTGATCGAGAAACAGAACTCGATTTGTTATACCAGATGATGAATCATCACCTCTATATTTCGGCTCAAGAAATGCACTTTGGAACATGGTATGCTATCAAGGATGTCATTAATATGATTGAACAGGCAGCAGATGCCGCAGAAGACGCTGCTGAGTTCATAAATATTCTTGCGATAAAATACAAAACTTAAAGGTTGAGATATGATATTTTTCTAGAAACTAAAATCTCTCGGTGCAGTCACCTGTGGAATCTACCATTGATTTTCTCCTTTTAGATGCAGATTACGAAGTAATATTTCGAGAAGGGCTTGAAAGACCACTTCTTCGTCTCTGGGGGCGCTCTAATGGCAAACGAGTTGAAGTTCGTGTCAGAGATTACCTTCCTTACTTTTATTCGGCAGATCAGGAAGAAAATATAAAGGTCATTCTAGCTAAAGCGACTGATACTATTAAGAATTGGTTACTACACACTTCTCATTGTGTGAAATACGATTATTTTGGGGGTTCTGGACGTGAAGTAACAAAATTGATTGGAAATATTCCATATCGTGTCCCAGAAGTTAGAAAAATTATTCAAGAGGCTGGGTTCGAGGTTTATGAAGCTGATATACCATTTACTCGGCGATTCTTAATTGATAGAGGCTTACGTGCATTACATCCCATCACAGTAACAGGGATGATTATTGAACACAAAGATGATGCTTTAATCATAGAAACAACATATACAAATCTCTCACAAGATCCTGAAGCAACTAGTGATTATCAACCTTCTCTTCTTGCGTTTGATATTGAGGTTGATTATGAAGAAGGAGAAACTATCCACGAACTATTACTCGATAAAAAAAGAAGGATTACAGCCATCTCGTTAGCTTGGGGTACAGTAGAAACTGACAACCCAGCTTCTAAGGTGATTATACTCGAAAATGACACTGACAATGCAGAATTTGCTTTATTAGATGAGTTTTTGAATACTGTTAAACAACTCAAACCTGATATCTTATTGTCTTTCAATGGGACTTTTTTCGACATCCCTTACCTAGCAGCACGATTATCAAGATATAAAAGGACATTAGGCGAGCTAGCATTATTTGAAGGGTTACAAAAGGATGTAATTAAATCAAATATTCCTGTTGAAAGTTATCGCTTGAAAGGGCGAGCCGTAGTGGATTTACTGCCTAAAACATGGGGGATTCATCCAATTAGTGGGCAAAAAACACTTGATTCAGTAGCTGAGGAAGTACTAGGAGAATCTAAAGTTAAATTGACAAAAAATCTAGGAGAACTATGGCGGAATGGGATTGAGGGGTCAGAGGAAGATGCTCAAATTTTTCGTGATTATTCCTTAAAAGATGCAATTCTTACATTTCGTTTAGCTGCTGAATTAGGGATATCAAATTCCATCGAATTATGTCGTTTATCAGGTTATCCCCTGCCAGAAGGGATATTGTCTACAAGTCGGAATATAGGCGAATTAGAGCTAATGAGAATCCTTTTCTCACGAGAGATGCTTATTCCCTCGAAACCAACACAAGCAGAACTAAGAACAAGAAATGAATATAGCAAAAAATATCCTCATTTGGGAGGTTGGGTCCTAGATCCCCAGGTCGAAGAGGCTTCAAATGTCGCGATATTAGATTTTAGATCTTTATATCCGAATATTGTCAGAACCCATAACATTTCAGGAGAGACCCTGATCCCTGGTTCTGAATCACAACCTTCTGATCAAAGATTCAAGAAAGAACCGCGTGGAGCACTCCCAGAATTAATGGATCGGATTTTAAGACAGCGCTATCAGACACAAGAAGAAATTCTAAATGCTAAAGCACATCTCACAAATAATAAGATACAAAAACGTTTGGATATCCTTGAAAAAAGACAACGATCTTTGAAATTGATGGCAAATTCTCTTCTAGGTGCATCGAATTATCCACGAGGAAGATTCTACCATCATATAATAGCAAATTCTATTACAGCTATAGCACGTGAATTATTACGTGACAAACTTGACCTTTGGACAAAAGAATTCTCTCAAAAACATCCATATGATGTTTTACTTTTGTATGGTGATACTGATTCTATTTTTGTTGAATTTGGGTTATCTGATCTAAGATCAATTGGTATTAAGCATCAGTCTCCTAAAACAAGATCCCAAGAAGAAAAATACCTTTTGAAAGTAATTGATTATTATCGATCATTTTTATCAGAAAAGCTACCTGAGTTTCTCGAACTTCAACTTGAGGATGTGGCCTCACGAATTATCTTGAAGAAGGGGAGGAAGAAAGCCTATGCATACAGAAGTATTTTGTCCAACACTATCGTAATCAAGGGATTCGAAGCAGTAAGGTCTGACTGGTCCCCCATTGCTAGAAAAGCCCAGAGAGAGCTCCTTGAAACACTCCTGATCGGTCAATCAGTTAAGCGAAGAGAAAATGCCCGTAGAGTAATATTTAATATTTGTCGAAACATTCTTCGCGGTCGAGCTCACCAATTAATACCAGATTTAACGATACGGGGGCCATTACGGCGTTCACCCACCAAATATCGTTCAAAAACACCTTCTGTTGGCGCTTTTTTATATTATTGTAACGAAAAGGGGTTGAATCCTGAAGAAGAATGGAAAAAATGGGACGGTTTTCCATATATCATTAGTAAAGGTTCTCATAAAGAACCCCAATATCTTAGAGCATATCATCCTGAGGTGTTTCGTGATGGACAGAAAATCATCGATCGTATGCATTATGTAAGGGAAATTTTGGGAGCTAGTAGCCGTTTTGGAATTCAGATAAGAGAGACTGAAGCACAACAAGGTGCATTCATTATTCCGTTGACAGTTTTCTTTAATAACTAAGGCTCTGAATTTTGTAAAACTTAATAGCCAAAGTTATAATAAGGACATAGATTCGAAGAACGAGACGTTTGGGTAATGATTCACGCGTTTGCAATCTGTAATATTGACACAGGATTGGGTCATGAAATTTATATGAATGTCGATAAAGGAATCCGACTTGACCCAAATCTTCTCTGGCCTTTAGTAGGCGCGCTCTCAGCTTTTTCCAAGGAATTTGTGATAGAAGGAAAATTAAGAAGTAT
>JBHLPQ010000038.1:0-23048 GCA_048939265.1 Promethearchaeota archaeon | reverse complement strand
TTCTTAGATGAACTCGATTCTATTGGTTTAAAGCGCAGCTTTCAAAGTATCAGAGGAGATGTTATCGAACTTGTCAGCGCTTTATTGGGGGAAATGGATGGTGTAGAAAAAAATCAGAGTGTTATTACCATTGGATCAACAAACCAACCGAAAATTCTAGACTCCGCCATTGTAAGTCGTTTTGAAGAATTAATTGAGTTTAAATTACCAAATACTGAAGAAAGGAAAAAAATCCTTGAAATCTATGCCTCAACCTCTCCTATTAAGTTTAATGCGATTCAATGGGAAGTTATTGTTCAGGAAACTCAGAAATGGTCCGCAAGAGATTTAAAAGAAAAAATCATCAAGAACGTGATTCATAATGCGATTTTTGAAGGAAAAGCCCAAATTTCAAACGCTGATGTGATTAACGTTCTTAGGAAAGCAACCAGATTCACTGAATCTTTGCCTCATTATTCTTGAACCATGGCCTTACAATGAAGCATCTAGAAGAGAAATATCAATTTTTTTTCGTTCTCTCTGGCGAAAATCCAGAATTAGCTGTTTACGAATTCGAGAGTATTGTTTCTATCTTAAATATTCAAGTAAAGCAGAAAATAAGTCCAGATAACCGAATGATTTCGTTTCAAATCATTCCTGAAGCACTAAAGAGACCTCCTTCAGAAATTATTTCATTTCTTATGAAACGCGTCACCCTTGTTCATTTTTGTTGTACACAATTCATCTATATTGACTTCGAACAATCCCTTGTTTCTTTTGATGAATTAATTTCATACTTCGATGTGACAACAATTCGGAATTTAACACCTGATACAACTTTTTCTGTTATTACCAAAAGAATTGGGGAACCCCCTGTAAATCATACTTCTTCGAAATTGTCCTTGAAAATTTCTAATTATCTAGGTGCAGAAATTATTAAGCAAAATCCCACTAAGCATGTAGATCTTAACAATCCCCAAGAGGAATTCATTGCTATCTTGAGTAAGCATGGGTTATGGTTTGGGCAACTAATTTCTCATTCTTCTAGAAAAGCTGTTCAGCAAAGAGCAGCTCACAAACGCCCTTTTTTTCATCCAAGTTCAATGAATCCCCTATTACAACGTACGATGGTAAATTTAGCAGCAGTGGAACCAGGGAAGGTGTTATTAGATCCTTTTTGTGGAACAGGTGGAGCTCTCATAGAGGCGTCTAGACTTGATATTCGGAGTGTAGGTATCGAAATTAATCGGAAAATCGTTTGGGGAGCTTTTCAAAACTTAAACGCAGATGCAATTGCCAAAGATTCAACGGACTTAATATTTGGAGATGCTCTTCACCTTCCATTTAGAAATAACTCCATTTCAGCTATTGTGACTGATCCTCCATATGGTACAGCTTCTTCTACTCGTGGTGTTGACCTTCGTGATCTTCTAATGGACTTTTTTCAAGCAATTTGCGACACTTTAACTTCTAATGCACGAGTAGTCATCGCTGTACCATCAAACATAAACATTGAGAAGAAATTGGCTCTTATTTTAAATGCAACATATAGGAAATTTCTTCACTATGTACATAAGTCTCTTACAAGGAAAATTATTGTTTTTTCCCTTCAGTAACAATTAATTAGCGATAAATCTAGTTCGTAGATTATAAAAAATGAATGTGGAAGGTTTTTATCAAAAAAACTTATGATTTTTCAGGAGAAGAAGAGATTTGAAACCTCAAAAAAGAGCTTTCAATCGATGGGCTAGCTTAAATAAGAGGATTTATTCATGAAACCTAGTCATTTAAAAGTCTGAATAATCTCAAGTTATATAGGACGTATAACAAAAAAGAATGATCTTTGTTACCACTTTCGAACAAGAAGGAATAAAGGTAATAAATATTTACGAGTTAGCCTGACCATCCACTAGCGTTCAGTTCGTTGTTAATTAATGTTGGAATGTACAAATGGAAAATAATAAGAGTGAATTGATTGATGTGGATATGGATTTCGAAACAACTCAAGAAATCCCCATTCCCTCAAGGTTGGTTGACCAAGTTATTGGACAAGATCAACCTGTAGAGATAATTAAAAAAGCAGCGATTCAACGACGTAATGTTCTTCTCATTGGGGATCCAGGTACAGGAAAATCAATGTTAGGGCAGGCATTGGCTGAGCTGTTACCTCGTGAAGAATTGGAGGATATTTTATGTCTCCCTAATCAAAATGATTCTCATACTCCCCGAATAATGACTGTACCAACAATGGAAGGCCGAAAGATTGTTGATCATTATAAGCAATTAGCTCGAAAGGCTGATCAACAACGGAGTATGTTGTTATTAGGAATCCCCGCGATAATTATAATTCTAGCTATTCTTATGAGTGGGGGTGATATTAATGCAATTCTTATGGGGATTTTTGTCGCTTTAGTTGCTTTCTTTGTCATTGGTCAATTTAGAAGTCGAAGAGAGAATTTAGTTCCTAAACTTCTAGTTGATAATTCAGAAAGTACAAGTGCCCCATTTAGTGATGCAACAGGAGCTCATGCAGGAGCTCTATTAGGGGATGTACGTCACGATCCGTTCCAATCAGGTGGTCTCGGAACCCCTGCACATGATCGTGTTGAAGCAGGATTAATTCACAAGTCACATAAAGGTGTTCTTTACATTGATGAGGTAGCCACTCTCAATCAAAAGACCCAACAACAACTCTTGACAGCTATGCAAGATAAACAATTAGCCATCACGGGTCAATCTGAACTCTCCAGTGGAGCCATGGTTAGGACAGAATCTGTTCCATGTGATTTTGTACTGGTTGCTTCAGGCAATATAGATACGGTAAGACGCATGCATCCTGCTTTACGATCACGTATTAGAGGATATGGTTATGAAATCGCTGTAAATCATTCAATGCCTGATACAATGGAGAATCGTCGAAAATTAGTTCGATTTACAGCTCAAGAAGTAGCTAAAGACGGAAAAATCCCCCATTTCACTCGAGATGCGGTGTTTGCAGTTATTTTAGAAGCCAAAAAACGCGCGGATCGGAAACATAGGCTATCTTTAAGATTAAGAGATTTAGGTGGACTAATAAGAGCAGCAGGTGATATTGCACGTGAAGAGGGAGTTCCTTTTACCGAAGTTCGCCATGTTTTAAGCTCAAGGAATCTTGCACGATCATTGGAGAATCAGATCGCAGATAGGCAAATAGAACATAAAAAGGAATATCAGGTCATTCAAACCACAGGTGGTTTGGTTGGACGTGTTAACGGACTAGCAGTCATCGCTGACCAGACAGGAGGAGCTCGTGGGGGTCATATAACCCCAATTGAAGCTCAAGTAGTTCCCGCGCAGGGAGTAGGTGGAAAAACCATTGCTACAGGCAAGCTTCGGGTAATTGCAAGAGAATCAGTGCAGAATGTCTCTGCATTAATCAAGAAATACACTGGAAAAGACATCTCAAAGATGGATGTCCATATCCAATTTTTGGGATCCTATGATGTTGACGGAGATAGCGCGAGTGTTACAATTGCTACTGCAATTATGAGCGATTTATTAAATCTTCCAGTTCGGCAAGATCTGGCAATGACTGGATCCCTCTCAGTACGAGGTGAGGTTCTTCCTGTAGGAGGAACATCTGCAAAAATTGAAGGAGCAGCCTCGGTTGGAATCAATCAAATCATCATTCCTGCAGCTAACTTTGAGGATGTAGTTCTTGACGAAAAGGTTAGAGAATCAGTTCAAGTTACTCCAGTGAAAAATATTGATGAGGTTTTATCTATAGCTTTGATTGGTTGGGACAAAAAGAAACATGTGTCCACAATTGCTCCCTCTCAACCTAAGAGAGTTCCTTCCCCAACAAACCCTTTTGGAACACCCAGCTGATTCTTATTTCAGACCAAGTTTTAAAGAATTGTATAACCATTGATTTTCTATATTTTCCAAGCCAATTGGAGAATCCTTGTTACATTGTGAAACGGGCCCTGTGAGATTTGAACTCACGACCTCTTGCTCCGGAGGCAAGCGCTCGATCTAGGAGCTCGATTTAGAAACTCTATCCATGCTAAGCTAAGGGCCCACAAGTTCATTAGTAGCGGACTCGGGGGGATTTGAACCCCCGACCCTCTGCTGGCTCTTCAAACTTAAATTAAGATTAGAATAGGAGGCAGATGCTCTATCCAAGCTAAGCCACGAGTCCATTATAGATTATGTGGAAATGGCGGATCCGAGGGGATTTGAACCCCCGACCTGCGACTTAGAAGGCCGCCGCTCTTTCAAGGAGTCAGATTTTCACGTGTGCTCTATCCAGGCTAAGCCACGGATCCTATAAATATTTTATTTCTCTTCTTTCCATATCAAATTAAATATTGTCAATCCTGATGACCAAAGGGTCATTCTTCACAATCAAAAATAGAAAATTCTAACTCTTTTAAGAATTCTGCTTTTTGGAATATCGTGGATCTAACATTCTTAGGAGAAAAAAAGGAACCAGAAAACAAAAGTGTTACATGATAAAAAGTGTAGATTATTAACCATGGCGTGGACTAAAACAAGTTTAGCAATTAAATTCTGGCATATCTTATTTTTTGGAACCTAAGTACCAATCCAAATATTCTCTATTTCTTTTTCGTTTTTTATCTTGCTCTCCAAGGCCTTCCTCGTATTGTGCTTCTAGTAATGCCTCTTTCTGTTGTTGTACCATACGTTCATATTCTTGACGACGGAGAGCCAATCCACAAACACTGCACACATAGAATGGAGGATTCCATTTCGATATGCCACCACATTCCGGACATGTTGCCAGTGTATTCACCTCAATACTAACACATATGTCACTTTCTTCATTTAAAAGCAAAACTATCATATGTTGAATATTGTTTCTCTTCACGAAATTGTGGTAATATGTCTTCTGTTTAGATATCTAAAATTTCATTGTTCTATAAAAAGATTAAAAAGCACCTTTATCCTATTATGATTCCATATCACCATTTCATTCCTGATAAGAATTAAGAATTTAAGGTCAGAGGGATTACTTCTTGATAATAAATGCTCTATTCTTGAATCCGAGGTGTAAACTACCAGTTATTTCTAAATATCGGAAGTTTATTGTCTTAATCATACTTCTATTGAACATTACAACTACATTTTATGATACCACATTAACGACGGCTGATCTAACAAAAGAGGAAGGTTTTGCTCGTTTCAACCGAATAATTTGCACAGATACAGGTTTATGTTTAATATTCTATCATCGCTTAGTATCACACGGTGATGTATGTGAGGCAAAAGGCCCGTTTGTTAAAGCGGTAAATATTACACCCTTAGGTAAGATTACTTATCAAAGGCCATCAATTAACTTCTCCATGAATGCAGATGTTACATTCAATATATTGTATAACAACGATTTTGATGTTCATGAAGTTCAGGAAGAAGGAGACGCGGTACGGCTTATAGGATATAATGAGGGGACACTGTATGAAATCTGGTATTTTAAAAACAACAATTCAGTTCTTGTGAAAGAAAAAAAGATCACAGAGTGGTGGGAGTACGAGAGGTTTTATCAATGGTTATATCAAACTCAGATAACGAATTATACACTTGTTGGAATCCAGTGGTCTAATAGAGAAAATGAGTCTCTTCAGCTCGTAATAGTTGATTTTCACAGTGTAGAAAAGATTTCAATCCCAAGAACTTTGGGTTTTACTGGTACAGCAGATCAACATTTTTATGATGGTAACAATTCAGTTTTTCTTATTTATATTGAGAATTATCCTTCGAGTAGATTGATCATTAATCAATTATTTTTGAATGGATCGATGTCTAATTGTTTAGTAGAGGAATTAGGATTAACAAGCCGCCGATATGGCTCTCTTTTTCGAAACAAAGATGAAATGTTCTTTTTGGGAATTAGGTGTTATGACCCCTTCTGGCAAGATTCACTTACACAGTACAACCATACGTTTTATCTAATTAATTTCGCTTCGAAGCAATTCTTTTCTCATTCCTTCCTCTCCCAAGATTCAACTTACAGGTGGGATGTCCTCCTTGATTCCGAGGGACATCCTCATGTAATTTTACATGAATATTTTGCTACCCGATTCCTGAAATTTTCACCTTATGGGGAGTTATTGTTTCAATCAGTTTTATTACTTCCAGAAACGGGAAGAGCTAATATTCCCCGAGAGAGTTTCACATTATTTCAAGATACATTTTTAATTGGGGGCTATTATGAAGAGAATTATGATGCAGGGATATTTGTCCTTAATATCAGTACAGGAAAGATAATTGATGAGAATAAGTCCCTGCTTCCCTCGATTGAGTATTCTCCGGGTTTAATTAAGGGTTTTGGAGTAGTATTTGTTTTATTGGTTCTTTTAATTTCTATAATCTCATACAAACATATTCTATTAACTTTAAAGAGATATATATGACATTGAGGGCTCTTTATCTTCTTTGACCTTTAGAGAAGAGTTTTCTCTATAAGTGTAGAAAATTATGATTCTCGATCACAAAATAATCATGGATAGAAGATCCAAATGCAAAAAAGAGAATAGAAAAGGGTTAAAAAGCGGGATACGCTAGGTGTGTGTCAATAAGGGGAAAAGAATCCAATGTAGGAGGGATTATTTTTAATAATAAAAGAATACAATTAGTGAAACCTTATCAATCCAGAGGATTAATAGTAGTTTGAAGGCTATCATAAGTTGGGTACTCTTCTACAATGCTAAGTCTCACATCGAAAAACAATTCCCTGATTTCCTCCTTCATTTCGTCTAATATAGCTGCATTTGTTAATAATCTATGTTTATTGTGATCGACATGAATTAATTCTTCCGGGATATCTAATTCATCAATTAATGTCAATCGAAGTTCATCTAATTCTGTTGATGGTGATTGAATTACCCCTCGTATTAGTAATCCTTTATCAGGCCCATCATGAATTATAACATCTGAAGGAAGGCTTACGTTCTTCGCTATCCGGAATATACGGTTGGGTAATTGGATCGTATCTTTGGTAGCCAAAGAACAGAAATGAACAGGAAGAGACACAAAATTTGAAGCCCATTTGACAATTTTTTTTCCAAGCTCCGCACTTCCTTTGATAGCTGAAGGTTTCTCATGATCAGATTCTAAACCCCGAGAAATTAAATTCCGATAATTTGTCTCACTGATTTCAAGCTCATTGAGATTAACGAAGTAGAAATTATCGCTTTCTGGTAGAATATCTTTAAACTGGATAATAAGATCTTTATAGTAGTCGAATCCTCTTGTGGGGATTACAGGAACCTCTATTCCAACATCAAGATCGAAAGAAGTGGCCAACTTAACTTGAGGAAGATCCTTTTGGATATTAATAACATGGAACCTGATTTCATCAAGATAAGGAGTTAAGGAAGAAAGAATATCAGAAGTAATCTCCTTTCCCCTAGTGTATAAATGGATATGAAAGTTTGGATATGATTGTTTCAGAATCTTACAAAATTTAATTGTTTGTGAAAGAGAATGGTGCTCTAAAGGATCTCCCCCAGTCATACTCGCACCTCTTGCCTCCATATTTGAGGCTTCCACTATTAGATCAGTAATATGCTTTATCGGTCTTTCATTAGCAAAGGAATAGGGAGATGCTTTTCGTTCCAAGCTTAGAGGGCAATAAAAGCACTTACTAGAACACTCCGTTGTAACTAAAACGACAAGTTTCTCACCCGTAATACATTGTTGACAACCGTTTGAGAGAGAAAATGTATAGTAACTCCCCCAAGGAGTTTTGTTCAGATTATCAGTCATATAACTCCCTTCACAGGGGTTTAAAAACAGTATGTTTATTGATTAATCACTCAGGAAATTTCCAAAATAGTACTTCAAAGTGGTCTCCTTGAGAAACAACCTTATAGTAACCTGGTAGATCAGCTTTGCCTAGAATTTTCTTTGTATAGAATTTGATTTTTCGTGAGGATAATCCTTTAATTTGTATTGTTTTACCTTCTTTTGTTGCTTTAATATCCTCTTTTTTTTGGATCAAAGCAATAATATCATCAATCACTTCTGATTTGGGAATATTAGAGAGATCGACTTTCATTTTATTCACGGTTTATATTCTCATTCGATTAAGCTATCTACTTCATTTAATAAACCAAATTAGTTAAGGTCAGTAAAGGAAGAATCAGAGAGACTATTATCAAGATAAGTGAGAAGAAGTTCAAGATTGTAATTATTCCTCTCTCCAATAAAATTTGATTCGAATGCAATGAATTTTGAGCATTCTTGATTTTGTTTTGACGGTGATAATTGTTTATAGGAGCATGCTCGGCTTATGTCTAGTACTACTGATTCAAATGGCCGTGATAACAAATCCTGGCGAACCTGAGATTCTGAGAAAAGACCATTGGCTAATCCTGAAGATATAATAGGTTCAGCTTTCATTATATATCCAAGTAAGCAATCTACATGAGTTATATACCCTTCCTCATTCCCAACGACAATCTTTTGTTCAAAAAGTTCTTCAATTGTGATTCTTCTACCACAATGAGAACATACCAACCCACCCCCGTTGATTATGAGGTCATAAACCATAAATAGATCAATTTCACTATCCTCGATGTCCAATTGCCTCATAACTCCAGATATCTACCAGTTGGGGCTTTGTAGATTCAGGACGAACGGATAAACAGTCATTATTTATAGTATTTTCTATCAATTTCAAAGCTGTATTGTGGTGCTTATTACTTTCTCCTTATTTAAATTGAACGGTTTATGTTTATGGATTGTTATAGGGATTTCTTGGTCAGAAAATATTAACATTAGATTTTCTGTAACCAGAACCTCTCATTTTCGGCCAAAAAAGGATATTTGTGCTAACCATTAAAAGAAATGGCTCTGTTCCATCAAGAAACTGAATCTGAAATTAATCCTTTTTAGGAAAAGAAAAGTTTTTCTAAAATTTCTTATTTCATTTCAATTGCCTAGTAGGTTGAGTATAGACCTCCTCGTAAAGATCCAGTAAAGCTTCTTGATTAAAACGATGAAATCTAAAGTTTAATACGAAATTAACAGGTAGGTATGATTAGAAATGGAGGATAAGATTGAAAATTCTAAAATGTTATTGCAGCAAATTTCTTCCGACCATAGTGTTCCAAAAAACATTCGAAGAGCAGCAAAAGAAGCCTTCATGGCAATCACTGGTAAGAATACTAGCGATGATGACCCCCCAGAGGTACGTGCAAATTTGGCCATTTCAATTTTAGATGAGATCAGTCAAGATCCAAACTGCCCCCTTTTCGCCAGAACAACTATTTGGAATGTTCTTTCCCTCCTTGAAACAGTTACTTCTGAAAATTATGACTAGATTGGAATTTAGCTTATACTTCTTCAACAGGGATATTCAAGTTTTGGACGATTTCATTCGCTTCTTTTGGGTTTGTTTTATATGTATATAGACGTTTCTTTGTTCTTAGTTTTAGTTTTACTATCTCTGAGTTTTTTAGCCGTTTAACATAGCAGATTGAGGCTAATCCTAGTGTTGTCATAAATTCTTCTTTAGATTTTAGTTCTTCTGGCATTATTATCTTCCTCATGAAGAAATCTCGTTATCGGGACATTTTTTATTTCGTTTTTTATTGTTATTCTATTAAGTCCAAGTTTAATTTTGTCTTTTCAATTAGAACTCGCTTTAGACTTCCCCCACAGACAAAGCAAATATCTTCTGGATCTTTATATTCTTGACCACAACTTCTGCATTTAAGTTGCCATTTACGAAGATCTGTAATTTTCTTTCCACTAATCACTTTCACAGGAATATTCAACTGAAGTGCCGTATTTTGTAAATTCAGATCATTAGAAACTAAAGATCCCTTTACTTGGAGGGTTAACGCTAACACTTCAATATCCACTTGCGACAGTGTAGTTAGGGGATCTATTAATTGAATTCGTTTTTCAAGTTCCTTTACAAGCTTATTCAGAGGAGAATTTAACTTTAATCGATCCGAATACTTCAGAACATCCAGATTCATTCGTGATTTCGAGTCTTTAAGCTCAGACATGACTCCTGGAGTTGTATAGAACTGAGCGTTGGTTGTTTGAAGTAGTGGAAAATCCAATCGAATGAACGCTGTTGTGTCCAGTACAAGTATTTTAATTTCTAAGGCCATTGATCTTATTCCCGGATCTCTGAATTAAAGTGTTGGCGTAACCGTGTCAAGAAAGAACGTGAGCGATAAAATTTTACTGTTTTTTCAGAAGATTGAAAACTTATTTCTATCGGAGGATTATATTCAAGACTAATTTGACCATCTATTACGATTTTTATGGGGTTAATTCGTGTTGCACACCGTATTTTAATGTCACGTGATGATCCTAGGATAATTGGTCTTGCTGCAAGATTTATTGGATCGATCCAAGATATTTCAAAGCTATCAAGGCTCGGATCTAGCACACAACCTCCACTAGATAGACAATGCCCTGTAGAGCCTATTGCTGTGGCAGCAATAATTCCGTCAGCTAGAGAACTAGTTATAACAACATCATCAACAAGGACACGAAAATCAATTGGTTTTAATAAGTCTACGGATGTAATTACTATCTCATTAATTGCAGAACCGATACAATGCCCATTTATTACTGCTTCGATCCGTCTATGCTCTTCGATATTGAATTTTCCAGCTAGAAATTGAGTAAAGCTGGCACTAACATCTTTAGGTTCGATCTCTGTCATAAAACCCTTTCTGCCTTTGTTGATAGATAATATAGGTATATCTGGCCTAGTTCTTGCAATTCGTAGAATCGTTCCATCTCCTCCAATTGAAACAATACAATCTACATCCATTTTTTCTAAAGCTTCCTTATGAAATGAATGAGAAGGTTTCAATTTCGTAATGAAGTCATATAACTTTGGATTCAAGAAAAAAGATATTGAAGAACTACCCTCAACCGAAAGTATATCTTGAATGATATCGATTGTTTCCTGAAAGAGTACCTGTGAGACAATACCAATTCGTGATACTCTCACCAAAGGATACAACCCACTAAATGTTTTTTAAAGAGACATTTCTCGGACTTGCATGATTTTACTTCGATCCATCACAATCCAATATTCTATCTCAACTGTTTTCCCAGCTGAGAATAATGAGTTTAGTTTTTCTTTTAATTCCTCTTCGGATGGTGGATCTGCGATAAATGTATCATATGTTTCGTTATCCATAGCATGGACAAAGCCGGTACCAGTTTCAACATTGGTAACTTGAGCAACACGTTTTTCAATTATTGGAACATTGATTCTTTTGTCGACTGGGGAAATAAATTGTCTTTTCTGATTATCAAACAGCCCTATCAGCATCATCCTCGCTTTGGCTGCGCCATGTTTTCCAGGTTTACTTTTATCGATGGAGATAACTCTACAGGGCTCGTTAGAATCGGGATCAATGATATATCGTCCTATTTTAATACTACCAACTTTCTTAGGTTCATATGCCATAATCTAAGCACCTATCTTGTCTTTGCACGCCAATTAAAATAGGGGGGATCCCTATTTTTAACATTCTTTGCACTCACTTACATTTATATTATTTTGGCACTGTTGATAGGTAGAACACGACTCTAAATAAATCTTTATCTTTTCCTTACAGAAGAAATTGACTTTTTTATCAATTTTGAAAACCTACATTTAGTTGATAAGTGAATACTCAATTCGAAGGAAATGAAAGCGATAAAGGAATAGAGTCATTATTTGGTGATTTTCATTGTTTGCGCCAAAGGGTTTAGGTTATGATAGAGGGAGTACTATTTTTAGTCCTGATGGAAGACTGTTTCAGGTTGAGTACGCTATTGAAGCTGTTAAACGTGGAACAACAGCCATTGGGATTAAAACTGAAGAAGGAAGTTGTCTAGCAGTTCAGAAACGGTTACATACCTCTCTTGTGGAGAAAGAGCTGGTAAAGAAGATTTTCGCAATTGATGACCACATTGCAGCAGCTATTGCTGGATTAACTGCTGATGCCCATGTCCTTGTGAATCAAGCACGTATTCAAGCACAGGTTCATAGAATTACATACAGTGAAGCAATCACTGTAGAGGCGCTTACTCGGCGACTAGCGAACTTAAAACAGATGTACACCCAACACGCGGGAGTTCGGCCATTCGGCGTTTCATTACTAATTGCAGGTTGTGATGAAATGTTAGGTCCTCAATTATATATGACTGAACCTAGTGGAAGCTACTGGGGGTATCGTGCCACTGCAATAGGCTCAAGTGCACCAGCAATCATAGAATTTCTCGAAGGAGAATACAAGGAAATTGCTCAAACCTTAGAAGATGGGAGTTTAGTGGCCTTAAAAGCCCTTAAGCAAGTGTCTGAGGGAGATATTGACCCAGAGATGATAGAAATCGCGGTAATCTCCAAAAAAACCCAAACAATTGATTATCTGAACAACCAAGACATTCTATTACTTATTAAACGTTTAAAGGAGAGTTAAAAATGTTACGAGATGCGCGTAGAGTTGATTTGAGTGGAAAATCAATTGTTCGGGCAAAATACGAAGGCAATAGGTTTGAAATCATAGTCAATCCAGAATTAGCTCTTAAATATAAAATGGGATTACTTGATGATACAACCACTATCTCTGATATTCTTGAAATGGATGAAATTTTTCATAATGCGAGTAAGGGGGAAAAAGTTCCTGAAGAAATTCTTTTACATTGTTTTGACACAACTGACACAATTAAAATTGCTGAAAAAGTACTGAATAAAGGTGAGCTGAATTTAACAGCTGAACAACGTCAGGAATTTTTCGAGAAAAAACGTAGACAAATCGTAACACTTCTATCTAAGACATGTATTAATCCCAAGACTCGAACTCCTCATCCTCCTTTACGTATTGAAAATGCAATGAAAGAAGCCAAAATTATGATTGATCCAACAATCTCTGCAGAAAGTCAAATAAAGGAGATAATCAAAGAACTTCGTAGAGTTATGCCCATTAGTATGGAAACGGTGAAACTTGCGGTTAAAATTCCTCCTGAGTTCACAGGGAAGGCTTATGGAGAAATAAAACGTGATGCTCAGATTGAAAAGGACGAATGGCAGAATGATGGACATTGGATTGCAGTAATAACAGTGGCTGCTGGGTTACAGGGAGAATTCATGGAACGGATTCAAAGTATGACGAAGGGCCGTGCAGAGATCAAGATTATGGATAGAATTCGGTTATAATATTTTATAATGATATCAAAATATTAGATTTTAATGAGACGTGAAAAAAATGACAATTTTAGTGACCAGAAATCAACTTGTTATTCCTGGCGAAATTTTAGCACGTGGTTCTGGATTCAAAGCTGGTGGCGGAGTATATCGGAAAAATGTAAACAATGAAACTGAGATCTACGCATCAATGATAGGTTTAGCGCAGATTAGAAAAAATAGAGTGGGAGTTGTTCCATTAGAAGGGTGCTATATTCCATTAGAAGGAGATATTGTTATTGGAAAGATAACTAAGGTTGGTATCACTTCTTGGAATGTTGATATACGAGGGCCTTATGTCGGGACACTTAGAGTTAGCAACGTCATTGATAGAGATTTTGACGCTCTCCGAGAGAGCTTGGATCGTATTCTAGAGACTGGAGACATAATAAAAGCTCAGATTACATTTTTTGATAGAATGCGAGATCCTGTTCTTACATTACAGGGGCGGGGCCTCCGCAAGATTAACAATGGCAGACTAATTGAGGTGGATCCTGTCAAAATACCCAGGATCATTGGAAAGAAAGGGAGTATGATTCAATTATTAAAAAATATGACTAATGCTCAAATTCTTGTTGGACAAAATGGACGGATAGTCATTATTACGCAAGACCTTGAAACTGAGAATCTGGTGGAACGTGCTATCCAAAAAATCGAAGCAGAAGCTCATACTAGTGGATTAACTGACAGAATTCGAGAATTTTTAGAAAAAGAAAAGTTAAAATTATCTGAAAGAAGTGAAGAAGATGAATGAAGAGAAAACTCAACTGATACTCGAAGATGGCCGACGCTTAGATGGCCGTGGGCTTCATGATCTTAGATCGATAGAAATGCAGACTGGAGTTCTTAACCGAGCGGATGGAAGTTGTTACCTGAAGTGGGGAAATAATAAATTAATATGTGCTGTTTATGGACCAAGAGAACTGCACCCTAAGCATCTTGCTGAACCAGACAAAGCAATAGTACGAGTTGAATATAGACTCGCGACTTTTTCAGTCGGAGAACGAAAAAGTCCAGCTCCACGTCGTAGAGAGTATGAACTTAGCAAAATTTTATCTGAATCGATTCATTCAGCCCTTTTTCTAGAAAAATTTCCCACAGGTACAATCGATGTGTTTATCACTGTTTTAGATGCAGATGGGGGAACTCGTTGCGCAGCATTAACTGCTGCTTCATTAGGATTAGCTGATGCAGGCATTCCAATGAAAGGCATAATTACTGGATGCGCTGTTGGAAAAGTTGATGGAAAAATAGTGGTTGATCTTTCCGATATCGAAGATAAAGAAGGAGAAGGAGACATGCCTATTGCAATGGTTCATAATACAGGAGAGTTAACCCTTCTTCAGTGTGATGGTAATTTCACACCAGAAGAGGTTAAGGAAGGGATTGAACTCTCAAAGATAGCCATTGAAAAGATATATCAAATGCAGCGGAAGGCTCTATTGAATAAATATTCCCAAATCGAAGAACTTGACGAATTAGTCGATGAAGAAGAATAGGTGATTTGATAATGCGTTCAGAAGAAATAATAGCCAGTTTGGAAAAACAATATTTAACAGATTTACTTTCAAAGGGTCAACGAATGGATAATCGAGGTTTTTGGGAAGGTCGTCCAATTCAAATTATACCTAATGTTATAAAAAAGGCTGAAGGTTCAGCAATGGTAAAATGGGGTGATACAATAGTGGTAGCTGGTGTGAAAGCTCAATTAGGTGCACCTTTCCCAGACACACCAAATGATGGAGTAATAACGGTAAACCTTGAGTTATCTCCTATTTCATCACCTTCATTTGAAAGTGGTCCTCCAGGGCCTCTAGCCATCGAAATGGCTCGAGTGGTTGATCGAGGGATACGCGAAAGTAAAGTTATTCCGATGAATGATCCAAAAGTTTGTGTAGTTCCTGGAAAAACAGTGTGGATTCTATTTGTTGATGTATATATACTTGATGATGGAGGAAATTTAATAGATGCTTCAGCACTTGCAGCAATGGCAGCTCTTGCAAACACACGAATAAATAAAGTTCAAATTGATGAGGAAACCGAAGATGTTACTTTGTTAGAGGAGACAGAACCTTTACCAAGAAATGGATGTGTCGCAAGTTTAACTTATGTGAAAATTGATAATATAATTTTGTATGATCCAAACCTAATTGAAGATAGGGGGAAAAATGCACGATTTTCTCTAGCGATCACTAATGAAGGTCTTATATCTTCAATGCAAAAAGGTGAGACTGGAGTCTTTTTGGAAGAGGAAATAGTAGCTATTATAGAAAAGGCGTCGCAGCAGGTAAAGGAGTTAATTGGACTCATCGAAGATAACTCAGAAGTTACAGATCTTGGAGAGATGTTTCAATTTAATTTCTGAATTGTTCTCCTCATTGATAAAATATCCTAGTCAGGAAAATGGCGATATCAATAAATATAAACCTTAAGGAGCTCTCTTATTAGATATAAACGGTAATAATATCTGGAAAGCCAGCCTTTATAATATAGGGTAAATGTCCATCAATAATTAATGTGATAAATGGAGTATCAGAGTAAAAATGGGACGAACTAAGAAAGTAGGATCCACGGGTCGATTTGGTACTAGGTATGGTGCTACTATTCGTAAAAGGATTAAGAAGATTGAAGGTGAAATGAAATTAAAGCATCAGTGTCCATCCTGCAGTTTAAATAAAGTTCATCGGGTTTCAATAGGAATTTGGGAGTGTAAATTCTGTGGTTTTCGATTTACTGGTGGATCTTGGTCTCCAGAGACCCCAGGGGGGAAAATAGCTCTTCGAACGGCCAAACGGTTAGCAAGTGAACCAGAAACCTAATTTTATCATGAGAATATCCATTTACTTCAGCCACTGAAGAGTGGAGAAATGAATGGTAATGTTAATAACAACATCCCGAAATCCGACACATTATTTACGTCGAATGAGTAAAATTATTGCTCTCTCTATTCCCAGTTCCCAGAGATTAACACGAGGCAACTTAAACCTTAGTGAGATCTTCAGATATTGTTGGAACCACCAGATACTTCGACTTCTTATCCTTCAAAAATATTCAGATAAGAACTCTATTTTTGTAAAAGCTTATTCTATAGAAGAAAAACCACGATTGATAAACGCAACGATAAAAATAACTGAAATAGTAACTCTTCAAAAACACGATAAGACACAACGGATCATGATCAAGAAATTAAAATTAGCTTTTACAGATCAAATAAGCAAGGGAATAAAACAACAAATAACTGATTTTTTTTCGCCAACAATTCAGAGTCTGGGTAATAATGATTTATCAAAGCTTTTAACAATTAATTTCGAAAAAACTAGTTTTCATTCTGTTATTGGACACGCAGTACAACAGAATGTTTCAAAATCACTACCCCTTTTTAAAATTCATATCGCTTCAGAATGTAATAACAATGAGTAATAATTTTAAGCTCTGCATAAGTATTCAATATGATTCAGAGGATGAGGCGAGGATTATATTCTCCTCTCTGATGCCCGAGATGCAGGAGAACCATTTTGATCGATCCGAAACCTCTATGGTATTAAAAGGTCAAAAAATAGAGATTTCCATCATGGCTAAAGATTTCAATGCAGCAAAAGCGACTATAAGTTCTATTTTACGATGGGTCTCCAGTACAACAAAAGCTCTTAACCTTTTCAAAACAACCTTTTAACTAATATGAATTTTCGACACTCGAAGAGAAAACACTGAAATAAATGGAATATGATTTGTGGTTGGTAATATGGCCTTACGTGAACTCTCTCCTGCCAAGCAAGAACAGCTCTTAAGATTCCGACAGCTGGAACAAACTATTCAAAATTTACGAATCCAACTTTCTGAGATATCTCGTGCACTTTCTGAGATCGAAATGACACAAAAGGAACTACAGAAACTGGATCCCGAAAAAGAAGTTTGGAAGACAATAGGATCAGTTATGTTCCCTAAAAAAGTTGGAGAAATTATGAAGGAATTGACAGAAAGAAAAGAGCTTCTAGAGCTCAAACAAAAAAGTTTTTCTTCTCAAGAAACCCAAAATATTAAACGCTTAGAAGAGTTACAAGCTCGTTTAAGTGAAGATTTAAGCGATATACAAGCATCAAATTGATTTCATACACACATAATGTTGTAATGTGGATTCTTTGATAGATAATGAATCAGATGAAATCCTGGATCAACTATATCTCAGAATTAAACAATTTCTTAATTCTAAAGTTGGGGAAGACCTAGATCAAGATCTAATTGATATTAGCCTTGAAACAACAGAAAATAGAGAACTCATCGTCAATATCGATTTATATCTAGAATTATCACCTTTTTCAAGTTTTGATGTGCAAAGAATTGCTGAAGAAGCTGTCAAGTGTGGCATTGAAGAAGCTGACCGACTTTGTCCTTCATTTATTGTAAAAATTCAGAAGAAATAATTTAACAGCTTTCCTGAAGTAAGAATATGTCTCGAATCAGATGTTGTTATAATACTCCTTTCACACAAGACCCGCAATCAAAAAAAGTCTATTGTAAAGATCATTACATAGAATTGATTGAGAACAAAGTAAGAAAAGCTATTAACCGTTTTAATATGTTAGAGCAAGATGATCATATAGGTTTAGGGTATTCAGGGGGAAAAGACAGCTCTGCTCTCTTAAACATCCTTATTAAGCTCCAGAAACGTTATTCGAGGTGTAATTTGACTGTTCTGACAGTCGATGAAGGGATCAAAGGATATAGAGATGAATGTTTAGAGCTTACTAAGAAAATTGCGAAAAGATATAAAGTTCCTCATGTAATAATATCTTTCAAAAATATTTATGGTGTTACGTTAGATCAAATAATTAAAACAAGTCTTAGAAAGAGACATTCATTATCAGCTTGCGCAATATGTGGTTTGCTCAGGCGTCGTGCATTGAATTATGCAGCAAAACAAGTAAAAGCGACAAAAATTGCTACTGCTCATAATTTGGATGATGAAGCTCAATCCATTTTATTGAATTTACTACGAGGAGATTCTAACAAATTCATTCGCTTCTCTCGACATCCTATTGCGAAGTTTAAAACTTTAATTCCTCGCATTCGGCCTTTTGTACACGTTTCTGAACCTGAAATTGTCCTTTATGCATATGCTGAGAGTCTGGAATACCATTCCTACCCCTGCCCATATGCTTCTTCAGCAATGCGGAATAATATCAGGACATTTCTTTCACAAATGGAGAAAAAACGACCAAGTACTCTTCGGAATATTGTGAATCTTCATGATTCCATTAGTGAATACTTTCCTAAGGAAGAAAGCTTAGAACCACCATTTTTATGTCAAACTTGTGGAGAAATTTCTTCCTATCAAATCTGCCCGATCTGTCAGCTTTTTGAAGATTACGGATTAGAAAATATCTTACAATTAAAATAGCATTAATCTTCTCCCACAGCTAGAAATTTCTGGTTATCATCAATTCTTTTAATCATACGTTGGTTTTTCTTAATAGATTGGATGTGAATGAGACCTTTTATCTCCAACTTCATTAAAGCTCGGTTCAATTCCCTTTCTGAAAATTCCCCAACATCATTTTCTAATAACCGAACTAAATCATCTTCTAATAAGACACCTTCACGACGTTCAACAATATTCATTATTGAAAAAGTAAGAGGAAAGGGTCTCCAATATGGTTCTTTGCTTGTCATCTTAGATACCTTCTTAATTTATCTATATAAGAGATTTAAATAGATGGTTTATATAGGAATTATCCAAATAAGGGAACGGTGGGTTGGGCGTCGACAGCTATTCTTCGTCTGAACTGAGATTCTTGGTTTTCATACCATTTTATCATTTCTGGTGTGCAGGATGAGTGAACTCTTGAAAGAGAGGCCTCGAAATGACGCCATTCGACAATATTAGAATCTAATCCTTCACGAAGAGCTATCATGCCTGCTTCACGACAAATAGCATCAAGGTCTGCCCCAACATAATATTCTGTTTCTTTTGCTAGTCGTTCAAGATTAACATCTTCTGCTAAAGGCATATCCTTTGTATGGATCTCTAAAATCTGTTTACGGCTTTTTTCGTCTGGGGGAGGAATATATACAACTCGATCGAATCTTCCTGGCCTTAGAAGAGCAGGGTCAATCATATCTGGACGATTAGTTGCTGCTAGGACCACTACATCTCTTAAGGGTTCAATCCCCGCTAGTTCAGTTAGGAGTTGGCTAATTACTCTTTCGTTTACTCCAGAGGAGTCACCCGTCCCTCTCCGAGTAGCTACAGCATCAATCTCATCAAAGAAAACAAGTGCAGGAGAAGCTGTACGCGCTTTCCGAAAGACTTCCCTAATTGCTTTTTCACTTTCTCCTACCCATTTTGAAAGAAGTTCAGGTCCTTTAACGCTTATAAAGTTAACCTGACTCTCTGTTGCTAAAGCTTTAGCTAATAAAGTTTTTCCTGTGCCTGGAGCTCCAAATAGAAGAACAGCTCTAGGAGGATTGATACCAAGGCGTTGAAAGCTATCTTTTTGCCTTAAAGGCCATTCAACGATCTCAATAAGCTCTTGTTTAATAGAATCCATCCCTCCAATATTCTCCCATTTGACATTTGGTACTTCAACAAACACCTCTCTAATTGCAGAAGGATGAATTTCTTTTAATGCATCTTCAAAGTGGCGATCTTCCACTTTTAAATTATCAAGGACTGATGGAGGGATCGTGTCTTCACTTAGATTAATTTCAGGTAGAATCTCACGAAGTTTCTTCATTGCAGCTTCACGTCCCAAAGCTGCAAGATCTGCACCTACAAATCCATGAGTTATGACAGCAAGTTTCTCTGTATCTACATCCTCTATCCCTGGCATTCTTCTAGTATGAATTTGAAGAATTTCCAAACGCTCATTTTTATCAGGGACTCCGATTTCAATTTCACGATCAAAGCGGCCGGGGCGTCTTAAAGCAGGGTCAACAGCATTAGGTCTATTAGTTGCCCCAATGACAATTGTTTCACCTCGGCTTTCCAATCCATCCATTAAAGCCAAAATTTGGGCAACGACTCGTCGTTCAACTTCGCCTGTAACGTCTTCTCGTTTTGGAGCAATAGCATCAATTTCGTCAATGAATATAATACTTGGAGCATTATCCTCTGCTTCTTTGAATATCTCTCGCAATCTCGCCTCACTTTCACCGTAAAATTTACTCATGATTTCAGGCCCTTGAATTGGAATGAAGTGGGCTTCTGATTCATTAGCAACTGCTTTTGCGATAAGCGTTTTACCAGTTCCAGGTGGTCCGTGCAATAAAACTCCTTTAGGTGGATCAATTCCTAGTTTCTTAAAAAGTTCAGGATGCTTTAGAGGGAGTTCAACCATTTCACGGATTCGTTGAATCGCGTCTGATAGACCACCTATGTCCTCATAACTCACCCCAGGCATTCCAGTTTCAGTTTCGGAAACAGGTTTTTCTGAGACATTAAGTTTTGTGGTATCAGTAATTAACACAATATCTGTGGGAATTGTTGAATTTACAACAAATGGTATTGACCTACCAAGAATAGGTATAAGAACTGTGTCATTTTTCGATACTGGGTAACCTAACAATTTTCGCTTGACAAAAGCTTCAAAACCATAATCGAGTGAAATTTGGCGTGTAGGCGCGATATTAACCGTTTTAGCAACTTTAATTTGGGCTTTTCGGATACGAACGTTTTCTTCTAAAGAAACTTTGGCGTTTCTACGGATTATTCCATCCATTCGTACTATTCCTGCTCCCTGATCCTCAATATAAGCTGGCCATGCAATGGCTCCAGTTTTTTGACGTCCTCGAATTTCTACAACATCTCCAGTTGTGATTCCAATCTCACGCATGTTGATGTCATCCATTCGGATCTTTCCACGACCAACATCGCGTTGTCTGGCCTCAGCAACTTTCAACACAACTTCTTTCGCCAAAGTTCTCAACTTGTTAAATCAATTACAACTCTAGTATAGTTGTCTTACTTCTTGTTATAAATTGATTCTAATCAAATCCTAATAATATTTTCCTTAAGAAAGTTGGAAAATCTCTTTCTAAAACTATTACCAAAAAAAAGTCATCTCCAAAATATGATGGGAATTAATAATCAATTATTGTCTGGAGTTCAATTTCGCAATTGTCTACTTCCTCCAAGGCCATGAGACGATCTTCATATTTTTGAAGTGTTTCTGTCCCTTCATCAGAGTCAGCTGTCTTCACAAAGAGTTTAATGGCATATAAACCAAAGAAAAGGGGCTCTTCTTCTCTTTTTAAAACTTCTAAATCTAAACCTGCTCTCAATTCGGTTTGAGCGCGGGAAACAATCTCTTCACGGTTAACTTCTGGAGACGTAGGAATAATTCGCAGAATTGATAAAACATTGGACATAATTGTTCCTCATTAAACCCTAAAAATTTAGATCGGTGTTATTAAATTAACTAAAATGACCCTAAGGTCCTGTGAATCCACAATTAGGACAGGTATATCGGTTCCCTAATTTTCGACATCGCTCACAACGAATAATCGGGATCATTCCACAAGACGGACAAGGAAAACGGGTTGTTCCATGCTGGCTGGGCATGACCGCAATTTGACAAGGATTACATCTTTGCATTCGAATGTTTTCACTCATTTAGAGAACCTCAGTGACTATTTGCCTCCCCCAGTAAAAATATAATAAACTCTTCTCTTTGATTCAGCCGTTCCCCAAGTTTTTCTGTAGGTCTAGAGATTTTTTGGTGCTTAAAAATATCTGAGAGCTTGAACTTTGTGAAAGCACGATAGAGTGAAAAGAATGGCAACTTATGGTCATATCTCAACAGACAAAGATGGTGAACCTTCTTCCACAGAGAAGATACAGAAGATTTTAGATAGTCTTGGCGCTGTTCAGGGGGTAGAACAAGCTCTCTTGGTGAGTGAAGAAGGCTTTCCAATAATGAGTGCACGGACCACACCGATCTCTGAGGAAGTTGAGACTTTAGTGTCTGCCATGGTTGCTGGAATTGTCAGCACATTCGCTGGGGCTTGTATTCAACTTAATTTAGGCAATTCTATAGATTATATTCATGTTCAAACCCCGCTCGGGTTAGGTTTGATTTCTAGTGTGGGAAGCACAATTCTTGTACTGATTACAAAACCCAAAGTCAAACTAGGATTAATGCACTATCTAATTACCTCCACTAGGAATAAAATGCTAAAAATGCGAGATTTCTAATCAACAGGTAATTTTTCCAGCATTATTCTGAAAAAGGGGGATAGGAGTTGTAATTATAATTACACCCAATTCGTTAAATAATTGCTCTAATATCTAAAGAATCACGATAAGAAGGAATTTGGTGAGTCTCCATTGCCCCTTAAAGAGTCTGATTTAGTACTACGTCCTTTAGATTGTAAGATTGGAGGAATGGAACCAATATGCATTCTTGAACCTGATCATCCGTGCTGTCAGGATGTTCCTCGAAAAGAAATCATGTTTGAAAATGGCCAATTAATTAAACAGGGCAACTCAGCTATTGTATCCCTCAAACTCCACTTTAATGATCCTGTTGAGCAGTTTATTTTCGAACGTATTCGAAATGACTTATGGCGTAATCCTGGAACCCGAGTAAAAGTCATACGGGAACCTGAGGAGGGATACGATATTTCTTTCTTCCTTAACACGGAACTGGTTAGAACAGTAGAACAACGAGAGACATTAATTGACTATTGGGAGAAATTCAGTACAAACATGCGCAGAATCTTAACAGACGGAAAAATGGTCATCAATAAATACGTTCGTAGTCATGCTGATGCCTCCCGCTTATCCTAGCATTTGTACGAACATCCAATTATAATATTTTTTTTCATGTTTAAAGTTATTTAAACACCAAAATCCGAATTT
>JBHLPQ010000190.1:0-7416 GCA_048939265.1 Promethearchaeota archaeon | reverse complement strand
CGAAAAAGACATCAAAAGATTTCGTGTGCTTCTTAAACACGAAGATCCATCTACTGATATAAAAAATGTCAAGGGTTTACTGACATTCCAGAAGAATATGATTATTTTTATTCCCCAGAATCGAGATCCGAACCTAGAAAGATCTTATCCTATAAATGAATTAACTAATGCTGAATTAATTAGAACCCGTGAATGGCTTATAAAAAAAGAATTAGTACTATTACATTTTTCAAGAAACAATGTATCAGTATCAGTCTACTTTGAATCTGTTGATTTATCACCTAATTACCTTTTACAAGAAATTCTCAAATATCAGGAAATGATCTCGAAAAGCTCATTATCAGGAGTCGTAGGATCTTTATTCGAGAAAATTAGTGAAGAGGGGCAAAAAATTGTTCGTGAATTTGGAGCTATGATTCAATCTTCTTCTCAAGAAATTTCACAGGCACTGGATCAAACGAGACAATTCATAAGAGAAGCAACGAAGACAGCTAAACTTTTAGAATCTGATGATATTGAAATAAGAAAAGGAGGGAAAACTATCAATTTAGATGTGAATGATATTGATGAAATTCTTAAGAGATCTCTAGCATCTGAAAAGATTGAGGCAATGATCTCAGGATTAATCGCTAAAGGCTTAATATCTGCAAAAGATCAAAAATTTCAGGAAGCCCTTGAAGCTTTAAGAATAGCCCGAGAAGCAGCAGAAAATGAAAACATGGATGAATACACTGAAATTGCTAATGACAGTATAAAACAAATTGAAACTTCAGATGACTTAAATATAGAATCTCTGAATAAAAAAGCCCTGAAGTATGCCAATGAGGCGCGTGATATTGTAGCAGAATGGGAAGCCGCAAAAAATAATGAGACAGAAGAATAATTGGATTATTTTATTAATTATTATCAGTTCTTTTCTTTTTTTCCAGCAGAATGTTTACTCTAGTTCCGCTTTATTAATTACCCACCCAGCTGTAGACACATTTAAGTTTAACGCTACTATTGCACATAATCTCATTCAGAAACAAGTTGACTTGGGGCCACGTTATCCTGGTTCAAGAGGGATCGAAAATGTAAGACATCTCGTTGCATCGGAACTCCTTCCAACAGAGAAATGGGGTATTATATATCAAAATTTTTCCAAAAAATGGAATGACCAAAACGTCACCTTAGTGAACATTATTTGTTCCCCGAAACTTAATAATTTAACACAACCAGCTTTTCTATTAATGGCTCACTATGATACACGTTTATGGGCTGATCATGATCCAGATCTTACAAAACGAAAAGAACCAGTCCTTGGAGCAAATGATGGTGCTTCAGGGGTAGCTGTAGTATTAGAGCTAGGGAGGGTATTACTTGAGGATTATAATTACTCAAATTTTCAGCTAATATTCTTCGATGGAGAAGATCAAGGTAATATTATGGGGTGGGATTGGCTTCTTGGATCTCGTTTCTATGTAAAATCCCAAGAATTCAAGAATCAAAATCTGTCTTTTGTAATTCTATTTGATATGGTTGCAGGGATTAACGCTATTTTTAAGAGAGAAAAGAATTCTGAACAGTATGCAGGAAAGCTTGTTACGAAAATTTGGAATGAAGCTCATGAATTAGGTTTTAGTAAGTATTTTGTTAATCAAACTGGTTATCGTATTACTGATGATCACATTCCGTTTATAGAAAGCAATATTCCCGCTATTGATATTATAGATGATTTTGGCCATCGATATAAGCCGTGGCATACAACATTTGATAATATGACATTTATTGATATGAAAACTATAGAGGCTGTAGGTCTAACCCTAGAATCAGTACTTGTACAATTTTTGACCTCAGAGGGGTGGATTTCGTATCTTTCAACCATCCCTTATCAAACTACTTTTTCCGTTTTCAATTTTCTTACTATAATTGTCTTTATAACAGTGGAAATCGCATCACGTAGTAAGAAAAAGTTCACATATGGGAAAAATCGATAGTTTCTAAAATTCCTATATTGAATCCAAGGTGTTTTTCATTGAATATATATGATAGTCATCTGTTCAGAAAGTGACAAAGTATTTATTTTGTGTCTTAAACCAGACGAAACATAGTAAGAGTGGATAAATATGGCTCCGACTAAAGAACTGAACACTGATTTAAAATTCCGTTCTCTCACAGTGGATGACATTGATACTATTGTAGAAATTGATGAAAAAATACTTCGAAGGAAACGTACCAAGTTGTTCCATACTCAATTAAAGGAACAAATCGAAAAACATGGTGAAGAGAGTTTTGGTGCAATTACTTCTGATGGCTCACTTGTTGGATATCTAATCGCTGAAACAAAAGTTTATATTTATGGAACAGACGATTTAAGCGCTTGGATTATTCTGCTTGGTGTTGATCCTAAATATCAGGATCAGGGTGTAGGAACAGCTCTCGTGAAACAAGCTCTTAGTTATTTCAATCAGAAAGGAATTAAAACGATTCGTACTATCTGTGCGTGGAATTGGGGTGACTTAGTTGAATTCTTTAGCTCAGTCGGATTCAACCTCTCCACTTACTTGACATTGGAACTAAAAATTGGATCATAGGAGCAGGATACTATTGAGTGAACTCATCCGTCAAAGTAAATTCGAAGTATATGGCGAAGAAATGTTGGAAAAAGAGGTAAAGAAGAGTGGGAATAGTGGAAGGGTATATTTACCCCCATCATGGATAGGAAAGCGTGTAAAAATCATTCGAATGGATTAAAAGGTTAGAATTGGAAAAAAATAGTGTACATAATCCTCCTCCTCTTTTGCTGTAAGTTTCTTCAAACCACCTCAAAACTATAGCGAAGGTGGAGGAAATTTCTTTTAATATGAATTTATCACGAGGTTACTATCTAGTTAATTAACCTCTGTTGGAGGAATTTTAGTTTTCTTCTTTTTCTGCAAAGCTTGTGCATTATCACGAAGCTCTGATATCATGACTCCTGATTCCTTATATAATTTGTTAGCTTCGTCTAGATCGAAAAAAAGATCGTTTGCAACCCATTTATATTTTCGGTATTTATAAAACGAAACCCCACCAATCCTAGATTCGATAGCAGGAATATCTCTTTGAAGGAGGTTATCTATTTCTCCAGAGGATAAATTAGCAAGTTTTCCAAAAGTTTCAGAAACAAAAACTTTGCAACGTTCCAGTTCGGTCTTAATCTTTCCCACTTCCCTCTGATATTCGGTAATGATCGGATTCTTAATTTCTTTACAAATTGTAGCTATTTCCTCATTATCCACATTAAATAAGTAATCATCATAATATTGAATTGCGACTAAACTGTCACCTTGTGCGGCATTCTCAACTTCGGAAACAATGGTTTCAGATGGCAATTGCTTCAATGCCCAGATCACTTTTGCTTGAACATATACATCTTTATCTTTAGCTGCAGCTAATAAAGGGAGAACTGAAGAGTGATGTTTGATTTTTCCCAAAGCCTCAGCAGCATTTCCACGAGTTTCATTATCCTTATCTTTTAACGTTTCTATTAACACAGTAATTGCTTGAGAATTACCTAATTCACCCAAACTCCAACACATTTGACGACGGGCATATGCATCCTTTTCCTTTTCAAGAGCTTTGATTAAGGGTTCTACGGCATGATGAATTTCAATCTGTCCTAAAGCAAGAGCAGCATTTTCTCGTATTTCAGAGCTTTCCGAATCGGACAAAGCCTTAATGAGTCCTGAACCAGCTTCCTTAGCTATCTCTCCCATTTCCCCTAGTTGCTTAGCAACCATGGCACGGAAATCTGGGTCTTCATCTGTTTTCAAATACTGAATTAAGGGAGATATTGTCGATTTATTTGCTATTTCACCAAGAGCTTCTACAGCACCGAACCTGACAGTCCAATAATCAATGGAAGGGTCTAACGCTGAAAGTATCTTGGGTATAGCCATTTGGGGATGGCTTTTTCCAACGATAACTAATTGATTGACTGCTGATGCACGAATAAGGAGTTGATGTGATTCTAACGCGCGAATCATAACATCACACAATGCATCAGGAGGTAATTCTTGATCATCAGGTATCTCCATAATTCTTCTAAGTTCCTCATCTTCTAGAGGCACAGGTATTACACCTTCTATGTAATTGATTAAATTATTCACAATATAACCAGGTGAATTTATATGTTAACCAATTCTAACTTCAACTATTTGTTGTTTTGTACGTAAATTAGAGGACAAAAAACGGCCTTCTACGGAAGAAAGTTCCATCATTAGTGGATTGTTCATCCATGCGCAGCGAATTGAAGCACCTTCAAAAATCCGTTCTGATATCTCTGGATTCCCCCTCACTATGACTGGTTCTTGAAATTCAAAACCGTTTCCTCCCTTCTTTATTTGTAAAAAAAACACCGAAAGAGCTATCCCTCGTTTCATCATACTAGATACATTTTCCTCAATTTCAATTGCTTGATTCTCTACATTCCAGGAAATACGAGCACGGATACGTCGCGGCTCTGGTTGCTCAATATTTATAAATCGCATACCAGTAATAAAAAATCCTGTTCTATTTCGACCATCTTCATCTTTCAATCCTTTCACATTGAGATGACTTTCAACATCAATTATGGGGTAAATCTCAATCTTTTTTATTTCATCGATTCTCGTCATGATGGCCTCTATCCACTGTAATTAGGTCTTGGATTCAAATAAACAGCTTGAAAAATACGTAGATCACTATTTTGAATATTTACAAACCTATAATATAAATAATTCTCCAAGGCCTAGAAATGTTTCCTAACTCACCTAAGATTTTAGTAATAGATAACAAAAGAAAAATTGTCATTCAACTAGGTAAGTACTATTTAAAGAATTCTTTTAAAGCAAATTTCTCTTGTTGGATTATTAGTTTCATTAGATTCTTAATTCATCATTTGATCTTGGTTCTTATGAAGGATTCAACATGGTCCATGGCCTCCCTCATTATTGAAACATCTGGGAGTACAACTGATCTAAAATGTCCTTTTCCAAGCTTTCCAAATCCGCTTCCAAAGACAAAAAGTACTCCTGTTTCTTGAAGAAGATCTAAAACGAATTGTTGATCATCAATGTCCAGATTAATCCGAGGAAACGCGTAAAAAGCACCTTGAGGTTTAACGACTGATAATCCGTTCATTTCATTTATTCTTCTTGAAAAATAGTCCGCACGTTCTTTTAGTTTTTCTATAACTGTTGCTAAGAACTCCATTTCCTTATTAAGGATTTTACTTACTGCTACTTGGACTGGACTATTTGCACACAAGCGAATTCGTGATTGTTTTGCTAATGCTTCCCAAAATTCTGTGTATTCATCGTTTTCATCTCGTAATATTGCCCATCCCAGTCGCCATCCAGGAGAAAGCAAAGTTTTAGAAATACCATTTAGTTCTAGAACAGGTATATCTGTTAACGAAGCTGTTGAACGATACAAGCCTTTTTCATATGTTAGTAAATCATAGATTTCATCAGAAATCAGTAGAAGATTGTGTTCTCCAGCAATGTCTGCTATCTTTTTCACTATGTCTTGTGAATAGACTGCTCCTGTTGGATTGTTTGGATTGATAATTAAGATGGCCTGGGTTTTGTTTGTTATTTTCCTCCTAATATCCTCAATATCTGGTTGCCAATTTTCACTTTCAAGAGTGTGGTATTCCACTGGTTTAATATTATGGTAATTAAAATATGATATATAAGGAGGATAAGCAGGAGAAGGGATTAAAATTTCCATTCCAGCTTTTATACTTGCAGAAATAAATAATATTGCTTCTGAAACTCCTGACGTTACTAAAATCTTGTTAAGATCTATATCTGTTCCCCAAAGCCTCTTCTGTCGCTTTACTATTTCTTCACGTAATCCAGGATCTCCTGCTGAATCACTGTAATAATTGGCATTATCCTTCATTATTGCATCTATCAACGCTTGTTTTAAACTATCTGGAGTATCAAAGTCGAATTTATCAGGATCTCCAATATTAAAGTAATAAAGCTTTTTCCCCTGTTTTTCTACTTTTTTAGCTAAAATTACAATGTCTCTAATTGCATATTTAATATTTATAACATTTGGGGAGAGTTCCATTAGAATACCTTCTTTGAACAAGGATATTTGATCTGCATGAAGAAACTAAATGCGATAACAAGGTACTACTTAATATGTTATCAACTTTCCTAATTTCTTTGATTTCTTTAGATCGCATAATCCTGAATTTTTGGATACTTCATTGGAACTGGCTCCTAGATCATTTTTCTGGCATCAGAAGTTGATTTTGACTAAGTATCTACTAATTATCGCTCTTAAAGTTCCTCAGAGGCCTTATCCTGTAATAATGTCGGATATTGATTATTAAAAACCGAGACATTTCTCGGTTTGATGAAAATTTTTGTTTCCTTTTGCAAGCCTTTTTTAATTTTGAAATAAGTATAGAGATTAATTCGTAAAAGCATTTAAAGAAGGTTTTCTCTGTGAGTACTGATGTAGAATCGCTATCTGTACTTATTCACTCTATTGTTGAGCTGGGAGCTAAAATCTGTGTTTTGTCAGATATTTCAGGGTTACCAATCGTAACACGATCAAAAATAGACATAGAAGATGTTGAGATAGCTCTTAGCGCTCTTAGTAGTCTTGTTATTTCGACAGGAGATACCATTGCACGAGAGTTAGAGGGAAACTTCGTTAATATGACTGTTCGTACAAGTGGGGGTCTGCTTCTCTCCACTGTAATAGATTCAAATCCTAAGGTAGTACTTACTGCTATTGTTGATGAAAATCTTGAGACCACAATCATCCATGAAATGCAACGACTTCAACCAATTATATCCAACGCAATTCAGGGGGTTGCCATTGAAATAAAAGAGCGTGAAAGACTTCAGACTCCTAATCAACGGAAAATTTTAACCTTTTTTGATTCATACTCCCATAAAGTTAACCAAGCAGTCTCTGCTAATGATTTAATTAGTATAACTCAAGCTGCCAAAGATGACCTTTTTACATTGGTAAATTCAGGTACAATTTCTTATGAAATGAATCGGTTTGCTCTCAAATTAGAAAAACTTGTCCAAAATAAAACAATCGATCCAGAAACTTTATCTAAGGTCAAAATTGAAGTTAATAAGGCTGTTGAAGACTGGAAAAGACGTCTTTTATCAGAATAAATCCTTATTTTACTTTATTTGATTCAATAGCCATTATCGTTTCATAGTTTTTCTCATTGAATAGGTTTCTCTATCAGTAATTTATTTTCCAAATAGAGTTGTTTGGGAGAAAATCTCTTATTAAGAAATTCCAGCCAGAAGGAGACTCCAATACAAAAATAGGCTAATTGTGAGATTCAACTCACCAATAAGAGGCATTTAATTATAATCTAAGTTGTATTAGTTCGTATTTTTCAAGATATGACATGTAAGTATCTAGTTA
>JBHLPQ010000189.1:0-7444 GCA_048939265.1 Promethearchaeota archaeon | reverse complement strand
GCAACATCAAGGACTTTCCCACCAGATATTACTTCCAATCCCTTCAGAATATCTCTAGATCCAGAATTTGCTAATCCTGTTGGTAGATTTTCAATCATTTTTACCATCATATGATTCTGTTAAATTCTGTATTTAACTCATCTTTTTCATGCAACTAATATGACTCTAGTCTTGAATGAGAATGAAAAAGACCAAGCCTAATAAGAAGAGAATGAACGCCATAAAAGAAAAACCAAGAACAATTAAACGACGAATGGCACCATCCATTTTATAGCTCATCCTACTCTCAGATCACTTTTATTAACTAGTCACCCTTCTAAGGAATCTAATTAGAATAACTATAAATAAATTTAACAATAAAATTCCAAAAATCAGAATAATGAGGAAAAAAGGATCAACTGAAGCCATTCATGATTTCACCATTATAATAGAGCGATAATTGTTCCTATAAAAAATTATTTTTGGATCAGGAATTACGTCAAATAAGAAGAAAAAGTCAATTATTAGAACTGGTTGGTACACTAAATTGGATAAAACGATCCGAATCTTAATCGTGTTATTTTTGTTGTTCACTGGTATTGTTCTATTCACCTTATTTTTTATAGGGTTTCTTCTCAGAGGTTCAAGCTCACCTTCCTCTTCTAACGATTCCGACTTTCCGATTATAATCTTTGTCCCGATCTTTTTTGCGGTTTTAATACCCATAGTTGCATCAATACGAAAAAGACGTTAATATCCTCATGTCTTGTGCATAGCCTTTGCCAAATTGGATAATCATTAATTCTCATAAATTTCCCCTTTTCCAAAAAAAGATTTTATGTTTGAAGTGGAGTATTATGTCAAAGATTAAGATTAAACCTGATGTTTCCCCTTTTCCGATGCCTGTTGCGATAATTGGAGCACTTGTAAATGATCATCCTAATTTTATGACTGTTGCATGGTTCAATCGTCTCAATGGTAGACCTCCAATCTGGGGTGTAGCCTTTGGGAAGAAACAATACACACTTGAAGGGATAATAAAGAATAAAGTATTTAGCATTAATGTTCCCAATTTAAACTTAGTAGAACAGGTTGATTACTGCGGTGTTACATCTGGGAGGAAGGTGGATAAATCAAAGTTATTTAATATCTTTTATGGAGAACTAGAATCCGTTCCAATGGTACAGGAATGCCCACTCTGTCTAGAGTGCCGTGTGTATGACATCATTGAATTACCAGTGATAACTCTTGTACTTGGGGAAGTTATCGCTGCTTACACAGAAGCTCGTTATTTGACCGAGAATAAATTAGATTCAAAGAAAATCGATCCTTTCACATTTTCACAACCTGACAACAAATATTGGGCACTTGGTGATATGGTTGCGGATGCTTTTAGCATTGGTAAAAAATTGAAAAATAAAGGGACTTAGTTAGCAGCTTCAACCTTTTCAGGTGTTTCAGTGGATAATTGGCTGTCAAAGGAGACAAATCCTGAGACTGATTGGGTTAATCAGTTAGAACCTTAATTCCCTTATCCAAACCAAGTTTGAGATTCTCTTCGCTCCAAAACCCGAAATTTTTAGCAGCCAGCTCAAGGTAACCGATTTTATGTGGATTTTTTCTCAGTAGAGTACTCATAAAAGCGTCCAACTCAATAGGATTTTTCGACGATGAAACGAAACTAGGATTTTTAAGAGTCTCCCACTCGAAGGTGTCAGGATCTCTCAAAGATGCTGTAAATACCGCCTCGACAACTCCTGAGATGTTGAAAAGAGAATCATAAACCTTGTAAATATCTACAATACTCTGGTTTAGCTTACTATGTTTCTTTCCGTGGAATTTACCTCTGTCAGGACCTGGGATCATTCCAAAGAAATTTTTAACAGAAAAAGAAACTATCATAGGTGCTTCTAAAAGTCTTACCTTTGCTAAGCTAAGTAGATCACCTCCCCGCATCTCATAGAGTCGTTCAGGAACAATACTATAGAATTTCTCCCGTTCAAGCGGTGAATGTTTCTTCTTGACAAGCTCTTCAATCAGCTGATGTTCTGTTGTTCTGTTAACCCAATTTTCCTCTGTAATATTCAAAAATTCTACACCATGCTTCTCCAGGATCTTACCAATACCAGAATATTCCAAGAACCACTGATCACTCTTGCGAAGATCCTCCCTGTCAAAGGAACCCCAACCTCCAGTTTTAAGTGCTTCCTCACTTCGAGCCCAACCATAGCTCTCCACAACGATAGCTTCACTATTAATAGCAGAGAGAACCCAATCCAAGATAACAGCTTCCGTATAGCAAACTGAGAAGCCCCAATTTGGTTTGATAATAACTGGAGACTTCAGGTCTAGTTGTCGAATTACTTGCAGAAAAGATTCTTTGTTCACAGCCTCTTCTACGACAATATTCCCTATCTTTATCATGGGTAAACCTTCTACTCATAATTGCGATGATTTTCCAATAGATCGTACGTCTCTCCATGATAAAGTCCTTTGTTGCCAATAAGGAACCCTTTAGGGAAGCCAAATTTAAAATCAACTAATTCTGCTAATCGTTGACAATGTTCTTCAGTAATTTCAAATTCCAAACATCGTAAGTTATCTTCTAGTTGCTCTAATGAGGTTACACCGAATATTGGGATAAATAGACCATCCTGTTTTCTGATCCAATTCAGTGCAACATTAGCTGAAGAGCATCCAATTTCATCCGCTATTTTATCCACTTCTTTAGCGATTTTAAGTCTGTCTTCTGAGGGTGCACCCCATTTTCCCTCTCTTAGTCTCCCTGGGGTTGGATTTTCTCTTGTATATTTTCCTGTATATAAGCCAGCTCCCAAGGGAGCCCATACTGTCATAGCTAAATCCAATTTTTTACACATAGGAATTATTTCCCTCTCTGGGTCTCGAAATGACAGATTGTAAGGAAATTGGAATGCTACAAATGGGTTCCATCCCCGTACCTCAGCCATGGTGTTCGCTCGAGACACAACCCAAGCAGGAGTATCAGAAATACCAATATAGTTAACTTTGGTAGAACAAATTAAATCATCTAGGCTTCTTATGACCTCGTGAATTGGGGTAGTATAATCCCACATGTGGAGATAGAGTAAATCAATATAATCTGTCCGTAGCCGTTTTAAACTTTGCTTTAATGTCCTAAGTAAGTTTTTACGGTGATTTCCTCCAGCATTAGGATCATTTTTCCAACGATGGTCGTGGAGCGTATATTTGGTTGCAATGACATACCGATCACGATCGCCTTCGATAAATTCACCCAGGAATTTCTCACTGGTTCCGTCGGTATAATTACACGCAGTATCAATAAAATTTCCACCTGCATCTGTATATTTTCGATAGACTTGTTTAGCTACCTCTTTTGAACTTCCCCAACCCCAGTCCTCTCCAAAAGTCATCGTTCCTAAAGAAAGCTCTGAAACTCTTAAACCACTTTTTCCTAGCAATTTATATTTCATTTTGTCTCAAATCCTTATAATTTTTCTGAAATAATCATTTTAAATTACGTCTTGATATCCAATTGAATCGTAACACTTACTTTTCGAGGAGAACTCGAACCGTAATTTAGTAATATATATATTTCGTTTCGGACAAAATAATCAAAAATGAATTTAATTACTGATTCCTCAAGGCATATCAGCAATTTGTGATAGAAAAGATGACAATTCATGGCCAAAGATCGACAAAAACTCTTTGATTATTGGGAAAATATTCCTCAGTTTGTATTTGTCAATGTTCCAAAGGAGAAATATTTCTCCCATCCTGTTAGAAGGGAAATTGTTAAACTTCTAAGAAAAGGAATTGAAGACGAATCTCCCGATGGCAAGTTCAAAGTTCGACATGCTTTAAATGTTTCAGAAATTGATGCTAAACTCAGTCAAGTGCTTGAAAAGGAGCTTAGTAAAACAACTCTCTATTTTCACTTGGATATTTTAGTGGAACTTGGGTTAATTGAGATTGTCGTTACCTTACTTGAGGGTCCTCATGGCAGAAATAAAACAAATTATTACGGTCGTGTTGCTAGGAATCTATTCGTTTCCAGCATGCAGTATGTTTATGACAATTATAAAAAACAATTTGATGAATTTCAAAAGTTTACAGAAGTAATCGGTCTAGATCTCCCTCCCAATTATTCTGATATCCCCAAACACTTTTCTGACACAAATGAACATTTCTTTCGAGTTTTTGGGGAATTGTTAATCCAATATGAAGAACTAATAGATAAAAATCAGATTGATATGAATCTCTTGTACGAATTTCTTCAGACTGTGAATTGTATTCATTCTGATTATGTTAATCTCTTAAATGATCTTTCTCAGGTTCTTAAAAAGCATATTCCAGATTTGAATGGTTAAAAAAAAATAGAAGAGAAAAAAGACTGAATGTAGGAATCAATGAAGACTAATTACCTCCAACAGAAAATTCCTTAACACCTGGTCGAACTTCAACGTTGCCATAGATACTTTCAGTTGCAATATCTACAACATAATAGCCATTAGCTAATATCCCGAGATCTGCTGTGAATACTCCATCTTTTTCTCTACTAAGCATGAATGAATCAATAAATATTTTCTCATCGGAAGTAACTCTGGACAGATTCAAATTCATTCTACTGATTATATGCTTATCAGAAGGATCAACCGTAATGAAATATTTCCAACCTTGTTCTTCCTTATTGAATGAAATGTCAATAGCCAGGTTATAGGTGTACCCAAGAGCATTTGCAATGGCGTATGAGAATTCCTCATAGTTTGGAGGAGACGCAGTAATGATGGTACCATCAGTTACAACAGTAGCTCCATCGATCAAAATTCCCCCAGCTGTTGTAAGATTAGCAACAATAGACTCGTGTGTGGTGAATTTTTTACCATCTATCAATCCAGCTTCAGCTTGAATAAGCGTTCCATTACCTATTCCTGCAACCACCAGTTCTTGATCGTTTGCATCATTGAGAAGACGGTTAAGATGCTGATCTGAATTAAAAGCTAATGTAAAGTTTCCACCAGGGATAACTATTGCATCATAGAGAGTTATTTCATTAATGTCTGAAATTTGTATGTCAGGTGTGACAGATTCTTCATTACTTGATGACACAAGATAATTAGACAAACCTGCAATTATCACATCCCCGTGCCACTCGTTAAGATATTCTTTCACACCAAGAAGATCAGCTTCAGAATACCCATCAGCAACGAAGAAGACGATATCCGTTCCTCTGATAGACATCCCTTGATTGTAAGCGGAACGCATTTCACTGAGGTAAAAGAAAAAGAATAATTGAGCAATGAACGTAAAAGAAAAGAAACCAACTAAAATAATTCTTAATTTTTTATTCATATTTCTCACCAATTTTAAAAAAAGAGAGGGGGAATTCTATTCCATGTTGCTGAGCTTTTTTGTTCCAAACGAGAATATAATCATTCCTATGATCAATTGTAAAGCACTGTAGATTACTGCCACAGGATAGAGAGCATCAGCGATTGCAAAAAGATCCCAGAGAATCTGATCTAGGAAAATCAGTAAGACAAAGAATGGAATCATAACACCAAACACACAGATCTGGATATTGATCATGAATTCACCACTCTTATCATGAAATGCGGGATTTACAAGAAATAAACCGATAGTGAAAATTATTGCAGCGGTAGCAATAAACAATGTCAAAGTAACATTGAGAAAGAGTATTTCCAAGGTTATATTAGGAACAAGTAAATTAACAGTGGTTTCAACAACTAGAACGATTGGTAGAATAATTAAAAGATATTGAAACAGCTTCATTCCTAGATATTTACCTGTTCTTGTGGGGGTCTGTTTATAGAGAAGTAAGTTTTCTTTTCCCTGAAGACTAATATCAGAAGTGACAAAAGCCGCTAAGAGAGGTCCTATAAATAGAGACATAACAAAAGCGCTCTCAGGATCATCTGGTTGACTAAGAAAGATGTTCATTACTACAATTAAACCAACACCATAGATTATCCATGCAACATTCTTTGCCTTACGGAAATACGTCTTGAATCCTGTAGCCAAAAGAAGCCCTGAAGATCCACTACCACCGAGCTTTCTGATGGAGTTATAAAATAAACTATTTGAGTTGGATTTAGCTGCAGAGAATGAGGTTGGTTCTAGGTTGTATACACGATTCGCTATAAATCCACCAATTAATAGAGAAGTACCCAAGAAAGCTAATAAGGCAATGAGCTGTACAAGAGTAGAAAATTCAGTACGTAAGATATCGCCAGGATTCTGTGCAAAAGCAACAATGATCTCTGAACCCCATCCCCATGGAAAGAATGCAAAGAGATCTTTTACGAATCTTGCATTTTGAGGGTCTTTAAGAACTTCATAATACCCACCAATCAATATGTATATGACTAAAACTAGTGGTATGATCACAATTATTGCTAATCCCTTTCCGATATCTCTTCCCCGAGCTGTTTTCATTAAAATTGAGCGTAAAAAGGCAGCTATCACTGTGCCTGTCCAAGTGGCCATTAAGAAGATAATGATGAAAATACCTATAATAATGAAAATCTGAAAAATATCTAAACCTAGTGGGAAGAGTGCTGCGGTAAATGTTCCACCTATGATTGCTGCAAATGCCGCATAGAAGGGAATTTTCCCTAAATATTCTCCGATTAAGATATCACTCGGTCGAACTGGGGAAGAAAGATAGATCTCAATATGTTCTGTTTTGATATCCTGGATAGTTGATGAAATAGGAAAGGAGGCAAACATGACAAAGAAAACAAAGAAGAAAACATCAATGAGTGCAATAGCCACCGCTGATAATAATAACTCATGTAATTCATCAACAAAGGCATCGATGATCGAAGGGGCAATGAATAGAGTATAGAGTGCTAATCCCACAATTAAAATATAGGGGAGATAGGGCCGAATTTCACGAATTCGACTGGTTGTTACACGATATTCAGTCTTTGCTATTCCTAACCAAGAGGGGTTTCGAAGAGAAATCAACCACGATTCCTCCATGCAAGGAGTTCTTTTTCATCCACACCACCAGTTAAGGCGATAAACGCTTCTTCTAATGTTGTGGTTCCCGTTTGATTGATGATTTCGTCAACTGTTCCCACTGCAATAAGTCGGCCTTGGTTTATTATCCCGATTCGGTCACAAAGTTCCTCTACTAGAGGAAGTATATGACTGCATACTACAATTGTCCTTCCTAATTGATCTGATAACCCTTTTATCAGATCTTTAACCATATGAGCTGCTCGAGGATCTAACGCTGCTGTAGGTTCATCGAAGTAGATGATTGTAGGATCATGAATCAGTGCTGCTGCGATTAACACTTTTTGTTTCATTCCTGAACTGAATCCCTCGAGGAGATAATCTTTCCTATCAGTCAGACCGAATAACTTTAGTAATTCCTCAATACGTTCTTTCAGGATTTTTCCTTTGATGTTGTAAAGTGCACCCATAAATTCAAGGA
>JBHLPQ010000344.1:0-2501 GCA_048939265.1 Promethearchaeota archaeon | reverse complement strand
CCACCCAAAATAAGGAAGAAGTTTTTCTATCTCATGATGTGTATTGTTTGTAAGTAAACATATTTTAATCTTTTTGTTTCCGCAATCTTTATTGCTTTATTTATACTATCTATAGCTTTAGATAATTCATTTTCTACAAAGTAAGTTTTTCCCAAGAGAGCGTGACTTAGTCCCTCTTGCTTCATATCAGCAACTTCATTAGCTAAGGTTTTTGCTTTCTCGAAAAAACTGATAGCTTTTTTAAAATCACCTTGTGTATGATTGCATTGTCCAAGGTAATTTAACCACTTCGCTTCATTTCGCTTATCATTCAACTTATTACTCAAGGATAAAGCTTTATCGAACCAACTCGTAGCTTCTGTTGTTTCATGATTTTCAAGATGTTGAATTCCTAAATGGCCGTAACATTTTTGTTCTGCAGTTAATTCCCCACTATCTTGAGCTAGCGTTGCAGCTCGTTGATACGATTCTATAGAATCTTTTATTTTCTCTGAAAGTCTTTGAACTTTCCCTAACTGCATTAGGATTTCGAGTTCACTCTTTTTATCTCCCAAGGCTTCATAGATTTTCCTTGAATTTTGGTAATTCTTTATTGATTCAACTATATTATCTAATCTATAATTCAATTCTGCCAGTTTTCCTCGTATTCTTGCTTCAGCAGGTTTGTCGTTGATTTCCTTTGCAAGTTCCACGGCTTCTTCAAAGTATTTTGCTGCACGTTCCAGATGTGTTTCGTGAATCTCCTCAATAAATGAGTCAAATTCAATATCCGCTTTTCTAGTCTTAATCTCTGTAATAGTGTGAGGATCACTCATTTCTTATCAACTCCTAAAGCCGAATAGGCGTCTCCTAAGCTTTCTAGCTCCTCTATCTGAAGTTTCTTATCTCCCGCTTTCTTGAATGCTGTTAATGCGGCTTTGTGGTTATTAATCGCTTGCTTAAAGTTGCCAGCCTTGAAATAAATACGACCAATAGCTCCAAGCCTTTTCCCCTCTTCATGTATGTCTTTTACTTTCCGAGCTTTCTTTAAAGCCTTTCTTTCATTTTTCACAGCTGAAGGAACCATTAGATGACGCGTAACCACCCAATACATCGCTCCACACGTTGCCAGAATAATAAATCCTCCCATAATAAGTGTTGGCCAAGGATTAGCTGCTGGTTGAGCAAGATAAGGTGGGATAGGTTGATGTGGAGAAGTTCTGTTAGTTTCTTCTTCAGCTTCACGAATATCAGGGTTAGCATACACAATCACTGTAACGTGATCTTCAACATCTTGGTTAATTACAATGATAAATTTATAAGTTCCTACAGATAGATCTGCAATATCAATTTGATAAAGAATGGGTTCTCCAGGTTTATACGCTCCAAAATCTAGAACGGTTCTAACTGTTCCATTTTCCTGATAGATTATATATGCTCCTCTCTCATTACTATAAACGGTCCAATTGAGATTTAGTATTTTCCCTGTAACTTCATATTCAAATAGCATTTTAGATGGCATATCGGTTTTAATTTCAACGTCGAATACAAAAATAAGGACTGTATCATTAACTATATTACCAGAACTATCCGTAGCAACTAGAGTATAATTTAAGACTGTGTATTCATCTATACCAAGAACACTGACGGTATAAGTTATCGGTTGGGATGAATTCCAAGAATAAAATACGATCTCTGTGCCATTAAAATATAGATAATAATTAAGGGGATAATTATCGGTCAGAATCCATGATAATACTTGGTCTGAAGCTCCAATGCTTAAATAAAGATCACCTGGGCTACTAATTATCTGTGGTAAATCCATTTCAACAACTGAAACTATCACATCATCAGTAATCTGATTTCCAGTGATTTCGGTAAGCACTATCTTGTAAGAATGCTTTCCAATCGAGAGACTGTAATTTAAGTCATGAATAATTGGTGAACCAGATGTCCATGATCCAGTAAATTTGAACAATCCATCTTCAAATATTGTATAAGTGAGTGCTTGAGTATCTGTGGCAATCCAAGAGATAGAACTGGAATTATCTCCTTCTTCAATGATAAGATCAGCTGGTCTAATGAAAGTTTGAAGCTTCAAGGTGTTTCCATCAACAGAATTGTCAGAATATTGTACCTGATAACTCGTTTCATCAATATAAATCCAATCTGTGACAGATGTTAACACGTTATCACTAATTGTAGTGTCGTTACAATTAATAATATACAAACCATATGAAGGGGATATATTTGCAAGCGCATTGTTCTGGATTGCTAAAGACACACACTCTTCAGTATAAATCCCTATTGCTTCAGAATTTGATGAAATAAGATCTGAAATATCGTTCCATTCAATAACTACGTTCATACTTGCCTTTAAAATTACCCCATAGGTGAATGAGAAGGAAGAGATTGTTTGGATAGCGTTGTAACTTACATTAGCGTTTGTACACAGATTCACATATATTCCAAATCCCTCATTCTGAGGTGCATCAATGGTTTCGATATCATTGAGAAAAATT
>JBHLPQ010000188.1:0-7482 GCA_048939265.1 Promethearchaeota archaeon | reverse complement strand
CCTTTCAATACTAAGAGATATGCAATCAGAGTATGGGATCGAATCAATTGAGTGCGCTTTAGAGCTTCCTACAATCTTGTATTCGGATAATGGCAAAAAATCCAATGAAGGAGTGATCATAGCTTTCAATTCTACTACTCCGTCAACCCATAACTTTCGTTTTGATTCTGGCTTTTCACAAGAATGGGAAAACCCTAATTCTTCAATAGTCTTAACTTCTGGCTTAGCTAATTATTTTAAATTGAATTTCCGGATTGATAAACGAATAAAAATTACTCATCCTCAACTTCCAATTTCTCCAATTGAGAAACTAGTACTTGAAACATTCTTTCAACAAGAAGGAAAAATTGCCACATTTGATCTGCTGAAGGATAGATTTCGAAATTCCACTCAAAATTATCAATACAATCAAAACGAAAGTAACCTTCAACAGAATAGCACAGTTACAATCGGAGGAATTTCAAGGGAAATTTGGGGGACAATTAGTTATATCTCTTTAAAAAAAATGTCAGATCTTTTGGGTTTTAGTTATTTTAAAGATGAATTTGGTATTGATTTAACCCCAGTGTCAAAAATCTTCATCAAACTGACTCCACAAGGGAAATTACTACAATCCCAATTGAGAGAAAAGATCCTGTTACAGTTGAATGTTCAGTCAGTAACTTTTATCGAGGACATTAAAACAGGGATTATAGAATTCTTAGAGTTACTATCTTCTCTCATTGGAGTTATGATTGTAGTTTCTTCTCTAATTTCTGTCTCAACAATATTTACTACCATTTTTCTTAATATTCAAGAACGAAGAAGAGAATTAATCACAATGCAAGTTATTGGAATGACAAAGAAAGAAATCATAATAGCTTTTACACTGGAAATTTTGGTTCTAAGCTTAGTCGCTTCGACTATAGGATTTCCAGTTGGTTTCTTAATTACTCAAAATTTAATTAATAGCTTATTCCCCACAATGCTTTATTTCAAAATTTCTATGCTTATAACAACCTCACTTTCAATTATTATGTACACACTGGCATCTATTTTACTAGCAGAGTACCCAGCTTTAAGATATCTGTTCAAACTGGAATTAACCCATATTACAAAAGAAATTATTATATAACCCGCCTTTTCACGAAAGTATGTAATGACTGTTTTTCTCTGAGTTCTACCTCTATTTTTTAACCATATTTGTTAAATAGAGAGTAATTATCCTTCTTTTAGAATTTTGAACTACTAGTGTTTTGAATATCTTCAAAGTTTGCTTTTTTCTGCTAAATATTTAAAAAAGAATCTTGGAAAACTTTCACAACCAAGAAAGGTGGAATACAAATCATGAGTAAGCAAGAAAGAGTGGAATTCTACAAAGAACAAATAAACCTAGAGAACACAATAGTAGAAAAGGCTGAAAAAGCCGTCCATGGAATGGAAAACATCCTTATAAGGGAATTGATTCTTGGAATTGCTTTAGATTCAAAAAAACATGCTGGCATGTTAAGTGCCCTGGTAAGCATGTACACGAAACCAACTCCCTCTGTAGCCGAAGAGTTCGGAGAAGATCTAAAAAAAGCTATAGAAGAGCATATTGAACTTGAGAAACAAGCTATAGACACTTATCAAGAAAAATTACAAACTGCTGAGAACGAGAGTGAGAAAATCATTATCAAAGCTATTCTTAACGACGAAAAAAAGCACCATAAATTACTCCTAACAATTCAAAAAATGATTATCGAAAAATTAACGTTATCTGAGAATGAATTATGGGAAATGGTTGAAGAAAGTTTATTTGATTTCGGAGAATAGAACTCTAACACCAATATAAGTTAATTGATAGAAATTTTCCTTTTTTTGTATTAATTGATTTCCTTTTCTTTCTTTTTTTATTTTGTAATTGATCGTTGTCATTTGTAATTTTATTTTCAGTTTCATATTCTTATTTAGCTTTTTTTAAGAATGTTTAAAAATTAGTAATTTCTTATATCTATTAGCTATTTAATTTGATAGCACATAAAATAATAATTCAAAAATAATTTGACTATTTAATAATAAATTTGAGGTTAGGTATTTGAAGATAACAGAAATTCTCAAAATAGACAAAATAGCATATAAAATAGCTGCATTGACTCTAATTGTAGCATTGGTGCCCATAGCAGTTATTACAGTTGTTAGTACTACTACTTTCCAAAGTGCATTATATAGTTCAACAGAACATGACATAATAGATAGAACAATCGATCTTATACATATGACAGGTAGCAGGCTTACAAATGCAGAGGAGTTCGTTTGTCAATTAGTAAAGAGCCCAGCAACTTACCAAAGCGCATTAAATGCAACAGAACAAGATATGATGGTACTTTGGGACAGTTACGAAGGAGCAAACTATGACAATGATCAGAATATGAAGAATAACAAAACAGCAATATCATGGGACCCAGATAACGATATTGATTCAGGTTATTCCATATACATTAATCATATAGCAGAAGAAAATAATTTTGCGGAAATTTTAGTCACCGATGCCCGTGGATATGTTTTTGCGAGTACAGAATCAGTACCAGGTGATTTTCTGCAAGAAGATGAGGATTGGTGGACCGCTGCTCGTTCCTCTACAACTGGTCAGTTTGTTGAGTTTGGTTATGATGAAAGTACAGAACAGTTCTTAATGGATGTTGTTGAAGAGATTGTGCTTCCGAATGGAACATTCATTGGAATGGTTAAAGCTGGATTCGAAGTAGGAGTAATGAATTATGCATTAGCTGAAACAACACTCTTCCATTTGATGGAAGAAGAAGATGAACATGAAAGTGAAACAACACATGTTCATGGTGAAGAACATTCACATACACAAGCAGAAATTATTAGTGCAATGGAGGAATATGGAACTGAAGTATTTATTATTACTCCTGAGGGTACTATTTTCGCTCATCTTGACAGTTCTCTTGTAGGAAGTGATCTCAGTGAAATCATGTCACCAACTGAGGCTAGAAATAAACCTATCTTCGATTCTCTTTCTAATGATGAATTACCAGAAGATGAATATGGAAGATTCAATATTGATGGTATTGAATTCTTTGGGTATTGTGAAAAATTTGATGACTGGAACCTAAGCTTATTTTTTATTAGAAAATCTGCACCAATCGACGCTCAAATTTCAGGTCAGGTTATGACATCAATATTCATCGCTGCCGTCATGATTGTGTTTGCTATTGGTGGGGGTGTTTTCATGGCTTTTTCGCTCGCAAAACCAATTGTTCAAATGTCTAAAATAACAGAAACAATTGCAGGAGGGGATTTGTCCAATGTAACAGAAGGTCTGGATCTTAAAAGAGCTGATGAAATTGGAAAACTTAGCCAATCATTTTCTACAATGGTAGAAAATCTTAATACTTTTATTCATAACTCGCAATCGTCTGCAGAGGAAGTAGTTACATCAGCTGAAGAATTAGCTTCTACCTCAGAAGAAGTAAATGCTCTTAGTGAGGAAATTGCTGCAACAATCCAACAAATTAGTCGAGGTTCTGCGAATCAATCCGATCTATCCGCAAGGGCAATTGAAGATGTAAACAAGATGTCAGAGATAGTTGATGAGTCACTTACAAGAATTGAAAGCACTCTACGAGTCATTGAAGATATTGCAGGCCAAACAAACATATTAGCTTTAAATGCTGCTATAGAAGCTGCTCGGGCTGGAGAATATGGTAGAGGGTTCGCTGTTGTTGCTGATAATGTCCGCCGTTTAGCAGAGGAAACTAAAAACAATTCAGCTGAGATTAGTAAAGTTACCGTTGAAATTGTTACAAATATTGGTGGCAGTGTGTCTAGTTTACAAGAGACCCTACAAGGATTTGCTGCTCAATCAGAGGAATTCAGTGCATCCAGTGAGGAAGTAGCTGCTGCCACAGAAGAACAAACTGCAGCCATGAATCAAATGACTACAGCAGCACAAGACCTAACGAAGCTTGGCGAAGAAATGGCTCAGCTTGTTGCAAAATATAGAGTAAAAGATTAGCCTAGCAGTTAATTCATCTCAAGGACTAATCTCATCATTTTTTTCCCATTTCCAATTATTTTCGTTCAGAAGAAGAATATCTAATTTTGCTTAGTTAATTTTAGCAGAAATCAAAAAAAGAGACTCCCATCCTTGTTTTTATGTACAGAATCAGCTCTGCTGAACTATGCTGTTGCTTTTGCTTCTTTATGAGTAACTTCGTGATTCTTACGAGCAATTTTACTCATTTCTGTTACAACATCAGCAAATTTCTTACCCTCTGCAGCAGACATCCATTCAATGATGAAGCGTTCATCAGCGATTCCTTGCTTCTTCATCCAACGACGAATTTTCTTTTCACGCTTTAATGCCCAATCGTTTCCAGAGATATAATGACAATCTTGAGGATGACAACCAGTCAACATTACAGCGCCAGCACCCTTTTCAAAAGCCCGTTTGATAAAATCAACATCAACACGTCCAGAACACATTGTCCTAACAATACGAGAGTTTGTCGGATACTGGATTCGACTGGTTCCAGCAAGGTCGGCACCTCCATAGGAACACCAATTACAAGCGAAGATCATCACTTTTTCAGACGCATTATCTCTCAGGGCGATGTCTACTTGTCGTAAAATCATTGCATCTGTGAAATTAGTCATAGTAATAGCATCTTTCGGGCAATCAGCTGCACATGTTCCACAACCCTTGCATAATATGGGATTTATATGAGCAGGAGTCTTCTTCTTTGTATCCACAGTTATTGCATTATAGGGACAGCGTTTAGCACATGTACCGCATGAATTGCACAATTCAGTGTCGACATAAGCATATAACGGTTCAACGGTAAACTCTCCCTTTGCAAGAAGTCTTGTAACCCTTCCTGCTGCTGCGCTAGCTTGAGTTACACATTCACGGATGTCTTTTGGAGATTCAGCCCCACCAGCAATAAACACCCCATCTGTTGGGGTGTCAACAGGTTTTAATTTGGGATGAGCTTCAATATAGAAACCTTTGGGATCTCGTGAAACAGGAAAGGGAATAGGATAAGGAGAACCCTCAGCTCCAACTGAAAGTACAACAAGATCAAATTCACTAGTTAATAGTTTCCCTGACTGAGTATCCTCAACCGAGACAAGAAGATTATTGTTAATAGGATTTTCTTCTATCAAACCTGGTCGTCCACGGATAAAATGAACTCCTTCTTCCCGAGAACGGGTATAAAGCTCTTCGAATCCTTTTCCAAAAGCTCTGATATCCATATAAAACACTGAGATGTCCACATCAGGCCAATGTTCTTTAATCAAAAGAGTATCCTTTATAACTTCCATGCAACAAAAATTACTACAATATGGATTGAATCGAACGTCTCGTGAGCCAACACAATTAATAAAAGCAACACTTTTAGGGGGTTCAAGATCACTGGGCCTGACAAGTTCGCCCGCTGTTGGACCAGCAGCATTTATCAAGCGTTCAAATTCAAAAGTCGTTACAACATTTGGGTATTTACCCCAGCCATATTCTGGAATTTTAGAAGCATCAAAAATCTGAAACCCAGTTGCTACGATGATAGATCCTACCTTAAAATTGTAGATCTTTTCTGTATCTTCGTAATTAATCGCTTCCTTCTCACATGTAGTAGTACATTTACCACATGCCAAGGGGGAAAGTCCAAGACAATTTTCGGTATCAATTAGATACGCTGCGGGGACGGCTTGTGGATAGGGAATATATATTGCTTTTCTCCATCCTAAATTTCCAGAATATTCATCGATGACATTTACAGGACATATATCAATACAATCATTACAAGCAGTACATAGATCTTCATCGACATAGCGGGGTTCTTTCTTGATTGTGACTTCAAAGTTTCCTACGTATCCATCAATATGGGAAACTTCAGCACTAGCAATCAAATCAATATTAGGATGATTACCCACATCTGCCATCTTAGGACCAAGAATACAAATTGAACAGTCCATAGTGGGGAATGTTTTATCAATTAAAGCCATTTTCCCTCCTATGGTAGGACTTTTCTCAACCAAGATGACCTCATAATCATCAGCTAAATCTAAAGCTGCTTGAATACCTGCCACCCCGCCACCGATGATTAGAACCCTCTTTTCGACAGGAACGACAATTTCCTCTACAGCTTCTAATAATTCAGCTTTAGCTATAGCCATTTCAGTTAATTCTTTAGCTTTTATCGTTGCTTCCTCTTTTTCGTGGAGATGTACCCAAGAACAGTGTTCTCTGATGTTTGCAACCTCAACCACCTCTGGATTCAGATCTAAACGTCTTAATAGATTCTTCCACGTTGGTAGATGCAATCTTGGGGAACACGCTGAAATAACCACTTTTTCGATTCCTTGTTCTTTAATAGCTTCCTCAATCTCAACCTGTCCTGGATCTGAACAGGTGTAGGTGTTTACCTGTACTAGCTTGACTCCTGGAAGATCCTCAACCTCCTTAGCGATTTCATCAATATCAACTGTTCCACCGATATTTTTACCGCATTTACAGAGGAAAACACCTATTTTTGAATCAATTTTTGATTGATCTGCACTTTCGGTCATTGTAATCACTTATTATCATCATTACTTCTTTTTACTTTGTGCTATGTCTATAACACGGTCTACTCTATGAGTAAAACCCTCTCGCTCTGCATCAACAAACTCCCCACAGATGATTATACCTCTTTTGAAGTCAAATGTAGCTTCATGGGGAGGACAGCCAGTCTTTACCCTAACTTGTTTTTTCAACCATTCGAGCATCTCCACAGCATCACCAATCTTGTTTTTACGACCATATTGAGTAAAACAAGGAGATAGAACCTCTATGAAACTGAAGCCTGGATTGTCAAACCCTTTCAAGATGCTGTTTCGTAAACGGATTGTATCATAACCAGGCCATCTGGCCACATAACTGGCTCCTGCTGCTGCAGCTAAAGAAACTAAGTTGAATGGAGGTTCAATGTTTCCATAAGGAGTTGTTGATGTGAGATCACCTATTTGAGTCGTCGGAGCTACCTGTCCACCCGTCATTCCATACACATTATTGTTTATACATAGAACGGTTATTTCCACATTTCTTCTGCAAGCATGAATGAAATGATTTCCTCCAATTGCAAAGAGATCTCCATCTCCTGAAAGTACGACAACTTCAAGATCAGGATTAGCCAATTTCAAGCCTGTAGCAAAGGGAATAGCCCTTCCATGAGTAGTGTGAAAAGCAGGTGCTTTAAAACATCCGCTAGAACGTCCAGTACAACCTATACCCGATACAATCACATAATCCTTAGCAGTTAATCCTCTTTCTCTTAAACAGTGAGTTATCGAAGTTATTGCGGATCCAATCAGACATCCTGGACAAAAAATAAACCGATGTAAATTTAACCATTGATGCAAAGGATGCTCCTGTGGAAAATCCTCGGAGCTTTCAGGTGTTGGAATTTTATCTGTTGTAGTCATGTTCTTAAACCTCCTTAAGCAACTCTTTATAGA
>JBHLPQ010000187.1:1188-7484 GCA_048939265.1 Promethearchaeota archaeon | reverse complement strand
CTTGCCAAATCCTCACTAATTATCATCCCAACTTATCATGGACACAAAGGTCATCCCATTCTAATTAGCTCCAAACTATTTAAACATGTTTTAAGTATTTCAGAGGAAAAAAAAGGTCTTAAAGAAGTTATTGAATTGTTTAAAAAGGAGGTGGTCTACCTCCCGACAAATTCTCAAGGGATACTTTACGATATTGATAGTGTGTCTGATATTAATCACCTTAGAATCAAAATGGATGAGATTGATATTACAAAAGCATAATCTATACTTATATAGGTAGTTTGGCAGAACGATAAAGATGCAGAGAATTCATATAAAATTCTCTGTATAAATTATCTTCTAATCGAATTACTGTTAAAAAACGATGAATTATGATTTCGATAACCATAGAACTAATGTCAGCAGTCCGAAACCCATTTCCAAATAAGAAGCGAAAAATTAAACTCACTCAACTTAAAAATGGGTTATCAATTAGAAGACTACTCCTAGAAAGTGGTTTCCTTAAGGATGAACTCAACCATTTAATTCCTATTATAAATGGAACAAGAACCTCAATGGATTATGAACTAGAGGACGGTGATCATCTATGGATAACTTTTCCACTAGGCGGAGGTGTATCAATATGAACCAAGACTATTATTATCCATCAAGTCTAGAAGAGGCCCTTAGTTTACTAACAAAAGAATCAACAGAAATCATTGCTGGTGGTACTCACCTTACCGCGTCAAAAAATCGTGCTATATCGAATTTTGTAGATATTACCCGATTAGGATTGGACTACATTAAGAAAGATCAACATTTAGTACGGATAGGAAGTACAACAACGATAACGGAAATGATTGAATCCCCTCTCATAAGCGAGATTGGTAATGGGATATTAACGAAGGCTTGCCAACTCATAGCTGACACTCCTTTACGTAATGTCATCACCCTAGGAGGTAATATAGCTGGAACTTACCCATGGGTGGGTTTACCAGTCGTTCTACTTGTGCTAGAAGCAGAAATAGAGATAAAAACTCTAGAAGGTACAAGGAAGATACCCGCGAATGACTACTATAAGGAGGGGAAAGTGCAGAAAGGAACAATCATAACAGAGATCACCTTCCCTTTTCGAAATGACTATTTTTGTAGGTATGAGAAATTTTCACTGACCACTGTAGACTACTCATGGTTGACACTAGCTTTTTCAGCAAAGAATGAGAATGAAAGAATAGTTGATCCACACGTTGCAGTATCACGTATAACTAAACCTCAACGAGTGTTTCAAGTCGAAAAATATCTCGAGGGAAAACCATTCTCTAAGTTGGATATGAAAACAGCCATAGGAACCTTGAAGAATTCAATAAAAATAGTCGCTGATTATAGATCGTCAAAAATATATCGGGAGCATCTTTTAAGGGTATTATTTCGAAGAATGCTTGAAGAAATGACTGGAGGATGAATAATGGAAATTATTTTGACGATTAATGGAAAAAAAAGATCATTTGTGATCAAACCAAATGAGCTCCTAATCGACTTACTACGAAGGGAAGGATATAAAGGGGTGAAGAGAGGATGCAGTGAAGGCTCATGTGGTTCGTGTACGGTTATTTTTAATGGGAGGGCTGTTAAATCATGTATATTGTTTGCAGCTCAAGCCCATGAAGGTACAATAACAACAATTGAAGGAATAGGGACTCGTGAAAACCCACATCCACTACAACAAGCTTTTGTCGATGAGGGTGTTATCCAATGTGGATTTTGTATTCCAGGATTAATTCTTAGCGCTAAAGCATTATTGGATCATAATCCTAATCCAACTAAAAATGATGTAAAGCGTGCACTTGATGGAAATCTTTGTCGATGTACTGGTTATTCTGGTCAGATTAAAGCAGTACTAAGCGCTGCTGCAATGATGAGAGGTGAAAAACAGTGAATCCAGAAATTTTCGAAGGGAAGGTTGTTGGAAAAAGTATTCCAAAAGTCGACGCCCTCAGTCTTTCGATGGGAAAACCCCTCTACACCGATGACATGGATTTCAAGAATTTAGTTCATGTGAAACTACTCGCAAGTCCTCATGCTCATGCTATCATCACAGATATTGACACCAGTGCAGCAGAAAAATACCCAGGAGTATTAGGGATCCTCACCTATAAGAACTGCTCTCAGGTCCTTCACACAACAGCAGGCCAAGGATATCCTGAACCAAGTCCATATGATACTCGATTGTTCAATAAGAAGGTGAAATTTGTAGGAGACCATGTTGCTGCTGTTGCTGCAGAAACATTAGAGATTTCTAAAGAAGCTTTAAAACTCATTCAGGTGAAATATAAAGTATTAAATCCAATTTTTGATTGGAATGAATCCTTAGGAAATCAAACAGTTATTCACGACGAAGGTGATGCAAAATACCTTATTCCTGTGTTTTATGATCCAATGAAGAATCATGTGGCTCACATTGATGCCGAGGTGGGAGATATCGAGAAAGGATTCGCTGAAGCCGACTATATAATAGACCACAAGGTGAAAAACCATTATGGCCAACATTGTCCTTTGGAGCCTCACGTATCAATCGCGTATTTAGATGAACATGATCGATTAGTCGTACGGTCGGCAACCCAAGTTCCATACCACGCAAGGAGAATCATAGCTCAGGTTTTGGGTCTCCCCATTTCTAAAGTCAGGGTAATCAAACCTCGAATCGGTGGGGGGTTTGGTGCTAAACAAGAAATAGTCACAGAGCTAATTGCTGCTTCATTTACGCTACAATTAAAGAGACCAGTCAAATTAGAGTATACAAGAAAGGAAGAATTTATTTCAGCACGTACTCGTCACCCAATGACTACAAGACTAAAAGCTGGGGTTAAGAAAGACGGGACAATCACTGCAATGGATATGAAAGTGCTTAGCAATACTGGTGCATATGGAACTCACGGATTAACAGTATTGAGCAACACTGGAAGTAAAACTTTGCCATTATATCACTGTGATAACATCCGTTTTGTTGGTGATACTGTTTACGCAAATCTTCCTGTTGCAGGCGCCTATAGGGGTTATGGTGGAACTCAGGCTGCCCTAGCAATGGAAATTGTCATCGATGAGCTAGCAAGAGCAATTGGTATGGATCCTGCCAATTTCAGGTTGTTAAATCATATAAAGCCTGGTGAGACCTCTCCCATTTTCAAAGCTCTCGGTGAAGGTGGTGAAGGACATGAACAAACAGTAGAATCATGTGGTCTCTCCGATTGCATTAAACAAGGCGCTGATGCTATTGGGTGGTGGACTCGGGAGGAACATAAGAAAGAATACAGTACTAAAACGAAAAAAAGAGGATTTGGGTTAGTATGCCTCATGCAAGGATCAGCAATAGCTTATATTGACATGGCATCCGCTTATGCGAAAATGAACGATGATGGGTCATTCAATCTTATAGTTGGGGCATCAGACATTGGAACTGGGAGTGATACAGTTCTAGCTCAGATATTCGCTGAATTATTAGACCTTGATGTTGAAACCGATGTTATTGTCCAATCTTCGGATACTGATGTTTCTCCTTTTGATAAGGGAGCTTATGCCTCCTCTACTACCTATATCTCTGGAAAAGCAGTTAAAAAACTGGCTGAAAAAATCAGAAAGCAACTTCTCGATTATGCTGCAGTACTAATGAATCTTCCTGTTAATGAACTTGAGATAGATAACAAAGCTATTCATTCGAAAACTGGAGAAGTAATTAAATTCTCAGAAATAGGAACCAAGGCTCTTTATACCGAAAATCAACAACAAATTGGAGCTGTTGCTTCAGAATTAGCTCGAAGATCTCCCCCCCCATTTTGTGCTCATTTTGCTGAGGTGGAGGTGGATATTGAAACTGGTAAAGTGACAGTTTTAAGATATGTGTCAGCAGTGGATTGTGGAACCCCAATCAATCCTAAGCTAGTCATTGGGCAGACTGAAGGCGCATTGGTAAACGGTTTAGGTTATGCATTAAGCGAATCTTACCACTTCAATACCCAAGGAAAGATGTTAAACCCATCTTTTGGAAATTACAAGGTAATGACGACAACTGATTTACCAGAAATAGAGACCATCATTGTCAAGACTTTTGAGCCAACAGGGCCATTTGGCGCAAAATCAATAGGTGAACCGAACATCTCTGGACCTATGCCATGTCTTTCAAATGCCATCTACGACGCAATTGGGGTTCGGATCACAGAACCTCCTTATACTCCAGATAAAGTATTAAAAGCAATTCAAGAGCATCAATAATTCCAACCAATACTCTTGATTTAAGATTAACATTTTATTTTCCATTAAATAGGCGAACTAACAAAATTACCACCTATTTTGATGATTTAAAAAGCCCTCATAACGCATACCAACTTTTGAGTAAGATAGAAATTTTTTAAGTTAATATCTAAAGAAAGAAGAAAGAAATGGAGATATATTTATTATAGGAATGTCTTGAAAATTACAAGTTACATCCTCAGTAGCGTATTCTAATAAGTGAAATTTCTAAATCATTTCAACAGAAAAGGTGTTTCTAGAGAATGGCATATGAATTTTCAGTTTATGCCCTCCTAATGGGTACAATTTCTGTATTAGCCCTTTTCTTACTAATATATCCTTTAAGACAACGGGAAAAATCTCTTGTTACGATACACTTCACATTTTTGGTTGCTGCAGCTGCTTGTTGGTGCATTGGGTACACCTTTGAGTTTGCTGCAACGGATCAAGCAACTATGATGTTCTGGAATTATATTCAATATCTTGGAATTCTCACACTTCCTCCTATCCTTCTTTTATTCATCTTATTATTTACACAAAGAACTGATATTATAAAAAAACCAATTTTAGGTTTACTATTTTTTCCATCCTTCGTTCATTATTTATTCCTGTTAACAAATGATTTTCACGACCTATTTTATGTAATGGTCGGTACTCAAACCTCAGATTTTGGATCAAGCCTAGATTTAGTTTATGGCCCTCTTTTCTATAGTAATACGATCTATTCCTACCTTCTTCTAGGGATAGGATATTACATCTTAATTCGAGCTTATTTAACCTCTACTGAGTCAAGTACCTTATATCAAAAACAGCTCCAGATCTTAATAATAGGAACGTCAACCCCTATTTTGGGAAATATTGTCCGAATCTCTGGATTAATTCCCCTAGAAGTAGATTTAACACCAATCCTATTCATTATTGCATATATTTTATTCACATATGCTCTCTTTGAATTTAGTTTTCTTGATATTGTCCCTATTGCACGAAAACGAGTCTTTGAAGAGATATATGATGGATTTATCGTTCTTGATCCTGATGGAATTGTAATCGATTTAAACAAAGCAGCTCACAACATCCTTCTCCCACAATTGAAAATTTCGGAGCTCTTTGGCAAAAATATCTTTTCTATATTGAAAAGAGAGATTCAACAAAAAACATATCATAAGAAAATTGATGAAGTTCAAGCGGGATTAAACGAGATTAAATTAGGAGAATCCTCCATATACTCAGTTGAGTTTGATGTTTTAACTCCTCTCCAAGAGATTCCTGTAAAATCTTATGATCTTCTCGCTTCTCCTTTAAAAATCCCAGAAGGAGAAGAGATATTAGGATTCGTTGTAATTCTACGAGACATAACAGATCGAGTAACTGCGGAACGGGCTCTACGACTAAAAAATCAGATGCAAGATCTAATTTTAAAATTACTTTCACACGATCTCTATAATCATCTGAACGTCTTACAAGGTTATACTGAAATTGCACGGGAAGCTACTAATCTTGATGGTACAAAAGAGGGATTATTGGCTATTCAAGTGAAAAGCGAAGCAACTATGAGACTAATTAATGAAGTTACATCATACTTGAAAGTGGAAGATGTACTTAGATCAAGTTCATTCGAAAGATATGATCTAATGGGGGGAATTAAAGGATCTGTTAAACAATTACAACCAGAATTAGATACAAAACATATATCGATAGAATTAGATTTGCCAGAAGAACCTGTATATATCTTAGCTAATCTTGCCATGAATAGTGTCTTACTTAACTTAATTTCAAATGCAATTAAATTTTCTCCACCAGAAGGAGTAATTAAAATTGAGTTAAAAGCTAAGAATGATTATTGGTTGTTAAGTGTCTCCGATCAGGGTCCTGGTATCCCAGAAAACCTCAAAAGTAAAATTTTTGAACCTTTCTCAGCATTTGGTAAGAAAAGAGGGACGGGATTAGGACTTACAATTGTTTTTGAAGCTATCCAGTTCTTTTTAGGTCATATATGGATTGAAGATACCCACCCACATGGTACAGTTTTTCAC
>JBHLPQ010000187.1:0-1178 GCA_048939265.1 Promethearchaeota archaeon | reverse complement strand
AGAAAGCTAGCCTTTAATAATATCTATTTGTTCGTTTAATCAATATAAATAAATATCTAATAGTATAAGGCTCCACCAGCTGTTAAGTCGGGAAACTATCCAAGAGGCGACATTTGGAATGTATGAATTTACACCATTTGGAGTTGTCATGGGAGCAGTTACTGTTCTAGCTATAGGAATTGCAATTTACCCACTTATTTTCCGACCAAAATCACGATTAATATTCCATTTCGTCTCTCTTATCGGCAGTAATGTGATCTGGTCCACTGGTTATACCCTACAAATCTTTGCTACTGATCAAACTTTGAAATTTTTCTGGGTGAAAGTTGAGTATATTGGAATTGTTTTAATAGCACCTCTCTTTCTATATTTTGTCTTAGTGTTCACACAACGCATTAAAATAGCTAAAAAACCTATTATGGGATTTCTTTTCTTTCCACCATTCCTACATTGGTTACTTCTTGCAACGAATGAATCTCATGGGTTATTCTATAAATCCGTTACTATAAATACCGAGGGGCCATTCAAAACATTAACAGCGGAATATGGGCCTATATTCTACAGCCATACCGTATATTCATATCTTTTAATACTTTTTGCGTTCTTGTTACTTATACGAACCTACCTAGAAATTAGTAATACCCCTGGGGGGAATGTAATTTTTCACAAACAGATATTAATTCTAATCATTGGTACAATTTTTCCCCTTATAGGAAATCTTATTCGAATTTTCCACATTCCCCCCTTTACATTTATAGATCTAACCCCAATTGCATTTATGATCTGTTATATTCTATTTTTTTATGCAATATTTGAAATAGGATTTTTGGATATTGTACCGTTTGCTCATCAATCTATTATTCGTAATCTAGCTGATATTGGCATAGTTGCCACAACTGCGGACAATTTAATTGTTGATATTAACGAGAAAGCTTGTCAATATATATTTGAAGGAGAGAAATGTCCAAATATTATTGGAACTAATCTCTTTTCGATATTATTTTCTTTAGATAGATTGAAGCCATATCACGAAAGTATACGACGAATTGAGAACTATTTGCAAGAAATCTCTGGTGAAATAATAGACTTTGAAATGGAATTCCTTGATTCACCAGATCCTCATAACCAAGCTTTTAAAGTTACTCTCCAAGCGTTGCGAGACAAAGGGGAGGTAATAG
>JBHLPQ010000186.1:0-7489 GCA_048939265.1 Promethearchaeota archaeon | reverse complement strand
AAAATAGGCTTTGACGACATCTCATTTCTGAGACTATTCATGTCAAAAAAAGAAAAAGAGAGAGGGATTAGAAATTATTATTTCTAAGACTTCCCCAATAAGTGAAATTGTTCCCTTCCTAAATTGAATGGAAAGATAAGTTTCATGCAGCGGTTCTAAATATCTCGTGGTAGAGGTCTTTACCAATCTGGAAAGTTTTAATATTATTCTCACTGTTACGCATACTATTGAATACTTGGATGTATTGATCTTCAGTCAGGTTAATGGCGTTTACCTTTTTAAGATGTTCTGAGAGAAATCCTAGAGACAGAATATTGACGGATCCAGTCATTTTAGTTTCATCAGCGGTTCTAGTAATGGGAACACGATGCATTGGACTCTTGATGATCTTCTCAGCTGTATCATCAATTGAATCAGAATCAATAAAGCAAGTGGTTGTATCACTAGCGCATTCTGTAGCACGTTCAAACCCTTTTTGATCAATTGCTAAAAAGAAATCGGCATCTTCATCACAGTATGGATAAGAAATTGGGTTATTGCTGAGAACAACATCACAAAAAATGGGGCCACCCCGAACCGAGGGGGTATAATCAACGGAGAGCGTAGCATGGTATTTGGCAACCATGGCTACTCGTACTAATGCACTTCCTAAAAACTTAATCCCTTGCCCACCACGTCCACTGAATCGGAACTTAACTTTATCTTTCATGATTTTATCCCTTAATGAATTTCTGGATCTTCATAAGGGATAATTCTCCCTCCCTACTTAAATATTACGGGGTTTTTGGACACTAGCTAATTGGAGGATATAAAGTGAAAGGGTGAGGAAGTTTAGGACAGGTGATCGTAGATCTTTTGTTCCTTGACGAGGACTTCAATATCTTCGATTCCAGAGAACTTCCTTAGTTCACTAACGAAGCAATCTAGGTCTTGTTTACTCTTACTGAGAACTTCAAGTATAAAGGAACTTTTACCATTAGATCTATATAAGGATATTAGCTTACAGTCCTCCGTTTTGCAAAAGAATGGAAGCTGGTCTATTTGGGCATAGGAATCGTAGCTAGGCTCTAAATGAAACTTGATAATAGCTTGCCCACTATATCCAAGATTCTCAGGGTCAGTTACAACACGAAAACCTTGAATGATCCCTTTCTCTCTTAAACGACGGACTCTATTACGCACGGTTCCCTCGGTTCGTTTAATTTTTTTAGCAATAGTAGTAAATTTGGTTCTGCCATCTTTGTTAAGAATTTCCAGAATTTCCCGATCAATTTTATCATAAATCATTTAAATTCACCAAGTATTATTAGTTTACTATAGTTAATTAACAATTGTTAATTTGATATTATAAGGTTTTCGTAGTTTTTTGACCTTGTCATTTTTTCGTTCTCCGTAATTCTACGAATTTCGGAGTATCTCAAATCCCCTCTTAATAGTTGAACTCCATTGAGGTATATTTCCGTGTTTCACCTAGATTTTTCTTCCTTATTCTAGCCTAAATTTAGCTTAATTGCATTATGAGGACATATTTCAATACAACGATTACAGTAATAACATTCACTCTTATTACTCTCTCTTGCAGCTTCTTGAGTTGGACAGATTTCTTCACACAACCCACATTCTGTACAATCTTCCGTTCGTTGATATTTGCTTCTGGCAACTTGGCTGCAGAGAGATGATCCAGCTCCAAATGGACATAAAAACCTACACCAAGGGCGATACATGAATACACTAGCAACGCTTACTATAGATAAGCCAAGAAGTGGCAATAGAAGTACTGATGGTGATTTAGGAAACGAAAATCCTGAAAAGGGATTAAATATTGGGAGAAGCAATATACCCCCAAATGCAAATAAAATCAACAGGCTTAGAAAAATCCAGCGTGTTACCTTTGGAATACGGGGAGATACTTTGATAGTATATTTAACTTTGTTTTGAGCTTTAATATCTGATTTGAAATTAAAATTAGAGAGAATCTCTTGTAATGCCCCTAAAGGACATGCGAATCCGCAAAAAATCCTCCCTATGAGTAATGATGAAGCTAATAGCACACCTAAAATTATAATTACGGGGAGAAGATAGCTGAAATCTCCTCTTACTCCTATAGTGGTGAGAATTTGTTGGATAGGCATTACTGCATTTGGAACTCCCCCTATTAAAATTCCTCCAAAAAATATTGTGACAAGATATATTCCATTTCTTATTCTTCGATTCATCAATTCAGAGTCAATCAACATAATACAAAACAAAAAAGTGACTATCCAAGAAATAATCATAGGTACTCCATAAGCAGCTTCAAAGGGAAGACGATCCACCTGTAAATACATAATTCTGTTCACATTCGTTTTAATCAATTCGATGGTATATTATATCATTTGACGATAATTTGCGGATATGAAAAGGATTTTTCAATCCTCTTCAGTTTATCCTTCCAATATTCTTGGACAACACGCTGAAATAAGTTACGTAATTTCACTATCTTGTAGGAGAACAAATTTGCTCCACATTCGGGGGATTAATGGAACAATTACTAGTACCGTCGATAGTATTGGAGCCATGAAGAACATCGAAAATTTTCCGAAGCTAAGCGATGACGCGAAAGCAACTGGATAGCCAGTTATTATTGCTAAAATGCCAGAACCAATAGCTACAATGCGTACCCAATCCTTATCTGGACGACGTAGGATTCCGATCGTTGTTACTCCCCAACCAACAGCTGAAGCCCAGCTAACTCGCTGTAAAGCCCTGAAAATCGCATGAATAGTTGGTTCCGTAGCGATAGTAGCGGGAAAAAGTTTCATTCGGTTGGTACTAGCTACACCATTTAAGAAACACATAACATAAGCGATACCTGTTAACAAAGCAAAAATTACTGTGATCCACGGAATACCTTCAACATAGTGGGTCATAACTAAAAATATAATTAGATTGGGTACAAAAATTACACCCCAAATTGGTATTAATCCCATTTGCATTGCAGGGATGGTAGGCCAGAAGCCAGCCAACAGACAAAGAGTATTACCAACTATTGCCACCGAAACAGACCATTCTTCCTGTGTGAAAAACCCATAAGCACTCACTGCAAATAATAAACCTCCAATGATGCTTAAATCAGAGATAATAGGGAGAATCTCCTCAATGATGACTTTGCATCCTTCTTCTGCAATAGGGCTGTTTGCTTCCCACCACATGTAAGGTTCGTATGTTAACACAAAAATTACCATACCACCTATCATTCCTACTATAGCTCCCAAAATTGAGAGTATAAATCCTAAACGTTGATTGTTGTCCATCTCAAAACATCCTAACTACGAATATCGTAGAAGCCAATTTGACATCACAACTTTTGGTGGTGTATTAATAGATATCACTCAAATTTTCACAACAATGAGTTGTAATCTATTTAAGGAATTAAAATCCCCCGAAATCTGGGTGGATAAAATTAGCGAGTTTAAAGAAATAACTCCTCAAGAGCTTGAAATGCTTGGTCTCTCTAATTATGAATCACGTGCTTATCTTACTTTGCTATCCGCTGGAATTCGAACCGCAAAAGAGATCGCAAATGAGTCAAAAATTCCATTTGGAAGAGTGTATGATGTCTTAACCTCGTTAGATGACAAAGGCCTCGCAGAGACACAGGAATCCAGACCGAAGAAATTTGCTGCAAAAGAACCTAGTATTGCCCTAAAAAATCTTGTGAAGCTGAAAGAGGCTGAGGTTGAAACCATGAAAACAAAAGTAGCAGTCGTTGAGCAGAAATTAAAGAAATTATACACTGTAAAACCAGAAAGTAGTTTATTCTGGAGTGTTGCTCTTGGTGAAAAGGCAATCGATCGCTACCTTGAAAAAATTAGTGCAACCGAGAAGGAATTGCAAACAATTCTGAATATAAGAGTTGCTGCAAGGATACCTCGAGAAGAGATAATTGAAGATCTAATTGGCATAATAAAAATGCTAATTAAGAATGGAGTAACAGTTCAAATCTTACTTAGTGGTGTTACTCCTGGAAGCCGTGAAGAGGAGTATTTGACCTCTGTAGCACACCATTTTCTTTTAGAAAAAGTAGAAGCCAAACGCACAGAAGTGACACCAACAGCTTTTGATATTATTGATAATGAAAAAATCTTATTGAAAGTTATGAACCCAGTTAATCCTGACGAGTTTTTTGCATGGATTTTTGTCTGGCAAAAGAAATTAGCAATGGAGTTGAAACCGAAATTTCAAGAACTTTGGACAAGTGCTACTGACTTAAAGATTGAATTAAGTTAAATAGTTGTGATCCATAATTCGGGATAATCAGATGTTTTACTTTGAATTATTAAAAGAATTATTCAATAGGCAAATACAGTATCTCATTGTTGGTGGATTGGCCGTAAATCTCCATGGAATCCCTCGTGTAACACAAGACATCGATATCATTATTCTAATGACCAATTCAAATATTAAGAAGATAAATTCGGTCTTAAAAGAACTTAATTACATACCACGTTTACCAATTAATCCTGAAGATCTCATGAATCGTGGTATTGTAGAAATATGGATTAAAGATAGGAATCTCAAAGCTTTGAGTTTTTACCATAAAACGGATGATTATAAAGGTGTGGATATAGTATTAGTTCACCCGTTAGATTTTGAGGAAGCTTTTAAGAAACGAATTACCAAGAAGATTGATAACATAGAGATTTACATAGTTTCAATCGAAGATCTCATTGCTATGAAAGTAGCTAGTGGTCGTGGTCAAGATTTAAGTGATGTTGCGATGTTGGAAAAAGTTAAACAGTTTTTAGAGGGAGAATAAGGTGAAAGGGTTCTCATATACACTTGAAACAGAAAAAATTTTGAAATATATGAAGTTATCGACAGAAGATAAGTTAAAATGGCTAGAGGAGATTAATGAACTCACCTTCCGTATTTTAACAAAGAAACAAAAAGAATTCAGACAAAAAATAAGGAGAGGCGAGATTTAAAATTTCAACCGTTTGTTCGTAAATTATAGAGTTGATCTACAATGCAACTTTTTTTATACAAAAAAACCTCTCTAGAAGATCTTGATCCAAATCAAGAGTTAATAATCATTGGGAGTGGTCCAGCTGGATTAACCGCAGCCATCTATGCTTCACGTGCCCAATTGAACCCACTAGTGATAGGAGGAGTGGAACCAGGTGGACAACTTATGACAACTACTGAGGTTGAGAATTATCCTGGATTTCCTAATACCATTCAAGGGCCAGAGTTAATTATGGGCATGCGTCAGCAAGCTGAACGCCTTGGAACGAAAATTCTTGAAGAAAATGTTCTAGATGCTAACTTTGATCAACATCCATTCTTGATTTTAACCGATTCAAATCAGTTTTATGCAAAGGCAATAATCGTAGCGACAGGGGCGGAACCCAAGCGATTAGGTGTAGAAAATGAACAAAGACTAAGTGGACGAGGAGTCTCTTACTGCGCGACTTGTGACGCCCCCTTTTTCAAAGATGTGGACGCTGCAGTAATTGGAGCTGGGGACGTTGCTTTCGAAGAAGCCCTTTTCCTAGCTAAATATGCAACACGTGTACATATAATTTATCGCAAATCTAAAGACCAAATGCGGGCAACAAAGGCTCTCCAACAGAAAGCATTTGAAACGAAAAATATCGAGTTCATATTTAACACCGAGGTTAAAGAGATCGTAGGAAGTGAGAAATTGGAAGGAATTGTGGTCATAAATAATAATACTCAGGAGGAGTACACCATTCCTCTAGGAGGACTGCTAATTGCTATTGGGTATATTCCTCAAACCCAGGTATTCCAAGGTAAATTAGAACTGATTAATGGGTATATTGCCCATAAAAAGTACACAATGACTAGTATTCCTGGTATTTTCGCTGCTGGTGATGTTGTAGACTTTAGGTATCGCCAGGCCATCACGGCGGCAGCAGAAGGATGTCAAGCTGCGTTAGATGCTGAAAAATGGTTACAAAATCCAGATCATTTTTGAATTGATTTTCCAATCCTTTCAAATTAGAAAAAAGTCTGGTTCAAGATCACCCCAATAAATAACCAAAGAAAAGCAAAGGCCATATAGATAGATGCTATCTTGAAGATTTTAAAAGTTAATTCATCGGAGGGGTGTTTAAGGTTGACCAGTGATTGATACAGGATGAAACCACTAAATCCAAGTAGTGGTAGCAGAGGGATGAAATGAATCTGTAAAGCTACACCAGTTAGTACAATCATGAGAGCACATAACAGTGCGGAGAGCGTAATGACTCGGATCGTTTGAGTTTTACTACTAATCACTGGCCACATTGGAACTTTGGCATTCCGATACCCTTCTAAATTTTTAGGGATGAGAGCAAGAGTGAGAATATGTAGAGGGATCCAGCAGAGGACAAACCCCCCCATTAAAATTCCCACTAGATCAATGTATCCTAAAACTGCAGTCCTTCCTGCGATAGCTGGGAGTCCTCCTGCGACACCTCCAAAAATGATAGACAATCGAGTACGGCGTTTTAACCACAATGAATATACAACCACGTCAAAGAAGAAGCCGAAGAAAACCACAACCATTGTTACCAAGTTAATAAATACCCCCACTGTTAAAATTCCTGCCCCTGTGAAGAGAACACCATGTTTTAACACAGTGGAAGGGGGAATTCGCTTGCTTGGTAAGGGACGATCTTTTGTTCGTTCCATGAGAGCATCAATGTCGCGATCAACATACATATTCAGGAGGGTTGACCCCGTAATAGCAAAGAAGAGACCTATAGTGAACCAAATAAAATGAAGAAGAAAAATATTTGTGCCCCAAACGCTTATCAGGTAAGCAAAAAGGGCTGTATAGAGAAGAAGAAAGGTTTGTTTGCTTTTGATTAGTTCGCTATAGGTTGAAAAAGAAAGGGGGGGATAGGTATAGGACGTCACGTCTTCTAATTCCTGTTGTTGTAAGGAAACTTCCACTTCATTCATATTCTTTTGCCACGATCCAATAAAGGGTATGTTATTCTGGAAACTCTTTGACATCTTTTCTTCCTTTGAGAATTTCGAAGAGCTGGTGGAAACAAAAGATCGTAATTGCAATGACAAAAAGCATTATTCCAAAATCTATTATAAGATTAATTAAAGATAGATTAGGTAACAAAGGCATATTGTGACTCCAATAATCCAATACATCAATGTATTTATCTAAGTCCGTCGCCCAGCTCTGGTCAAAGTGGGGAAAATACATATAGATTGCTGTTGGAAGAAACGCCAGTATGCTGCCAGCAAAAGACAGCCAACCCATTGCTATTCGTGCCTTACCTTGAATATTTAATATTTCAATGAAGAAAAGGAGGAGGAGGATTGCTGATAACACGGCTAAAACGTGCCAATGACCACGGGCAACCGTATCTTCAATAGCTACAGGGCCTGATCGAAATGATACCATCCCTGTTACCCTCGTCAAAATTGAATCATCGCGAAGACTAAGCGCAAGGAATATACCTGTAAAAGTCATTACGAAATT
>JBHLPQ010000343.1:0-2510 GCA_048939265.1 Promethearchaeota archaeon | reverse complement strand
CCAGTTTGGTAGATAGTTATTGGTTTATAGTTGTTAGTAAAAAGCAGGTCTTGAACCTGCTTTTTTGCTTTAATTTACTGAGAGACAGATGATTACAACATTGCTGACTATAGAGTAAAAAAACGAGAAAATCTTCACTCTAATTTATTTACTCCGATAGATATTAGAAAACAGCTTGCCAGAGCTTTTTCACTCAACCTTAAATCTAAATTTCTCACACATTTTTGGTAGTTTCTTCTTGACATTGATAAATAAATTGTTATATTAATTATAATTCGACATATTGAAATCCAGACAACCAGGGCGAAAAACCAATAGGATTGGCATATACTATCACGTTACAGGAAGTAACGCAGTCGGGGGGGTAGATTCCTAAAAAGTAGAAAGTAAGTCTAAAAAAGCGTTTTGGTATGTGGGTGTAGTTGGTAATAACTCTAACATAGGAGGTTGGATTTATGAGTGGATTTTACTAACATCAAAAGGTCGTCCTGGTATAGGACATAAACAGTTGCAGGGAACGACGTAACAGAGGGGAGAACTCAATAAAAGGAAAGGAGGTGAAAAATGAAAAAGCTTATTCTTGTCTGCGATGTGCTACTCTTTGCTTTGTTGATCTACTCGGCAGCTTTTGGGTCTCCGTTTTGCTCGTCAGACGTGTATAATGATACTGAAGAGGATGCATGGGCTATCTGTGGGGGAGATTTCGACGGGGATGGGTATATAGACATAGCATTAGCTGACCACAGCAGTAATGGAAAGGTTACAATCCACCTGAACTACTATAATGATACACCAGGTGTTTTCAATCTGGATTCAACTTATCAGGTCGGTCCCAATCCCTATTCAGTTGAAGCAGGGCTTCTGGATAATGACAACCATCTGGACTTGGCTGTGGCATGCGATTCCTTCTTCATTATTCTATGGGGTGATGGTGAAGGCAAATTCGGCTCGCCTCATAAGCATCAGCTGGAAGACGGCTACAAACGCCTATGCCTGGCTGATCTCAATGATGATGGCTGCATTGACATTGGGGTTTCTAATGAAGAGACTGGGTATGTAACTGTATGGATAAACGACTGTTCCAGCCGAGGTTTTGCTGATTCAACTGGCTACGAAGTGGGTGGAGATCCAGCGAAGGTCATAGCTGCCGACTTAGATAATGATGGGAACCTTGATTTAGCTTTGGGAAATGCGACCAGTATAGACTCATTGCCGATTCTCTGGAACGATGGAGATGGTGGATTTGACTCAATCACTTACGCGGACTTGCCATCGTGGTGTCTTCAGCAACCTTTGAATCTCACGGCTATTGACGTGGATGGCAATGTTTGTCTGGACCTGGCTTATGCATGCTGGTTGGGTGAGTGTGTACAGGTAATGAAGCAAGTGATAATAGAGAACGAGTGTAGCGGGACATTCACCGTGAATGAGAACGATTTCTATGTGGTGTCAAGGGAGCCGACGTGCATTATCGCAAAAGACTTGGACGGAGATGGAAAGGATGAATTGATAACTGGGAATTATGATTGGCCTTATTTCCACGTTTTGTGGAACCAGGGAGATACGTATTTCGAAGTTGAAAAAGTAACTGATATTCACGGGGGCTATGATTGCACGGTAATATTCTCCGATAATCTCAATAACGATACCCTTGGCACCAATGATCTGGCAATTGGGCAATGTATCGACAAACAGGATCCGGAATCTCCAGCGGAGGACTTGGTAGTACTTCTCAATGACTGGTATCACTGGTACCGCGGCGATGTGGACTGTGATGACGACAGAGATATTAGTGACATAAGCTACCTACAGAATTATCTGTTTCAGAGTGGTCCCGAACCATGCAATGACCCGCCAGGTTCCGAGATCAGGGGAGATGTAAATTGTGATGGCCAGACAACTGTTTCAGATTTAGTCTTTTTGATCAATTATGTTCTTAAGTCAGGCCCTGCTCCCTGTTGTCCGTTATGAATTTCTAATTCTACATGTGGTTTCGAAGAGCTTCTGTTGCCCAGCACAAAGATTCAATAGAAATGTGAGAAAAAAGAGACCCTTTTGGGTCTCTTTTTTTATTATCATAATTACCATTGAGATTAAAGTCTTTTCGTTTCTTTTTAATTGTTAAAGAATTTTTATAAATGAATTTTAAAAATCTGAAACTTTTTATCAGGGAGGAATTTACCTGTTATCATTCATTATTAAGACACATTTGTCACCCCGGTCCTGTTATTTTTTTCTGTTAATCAGTCTTTTTGACTTGACTTTTAAAGAAAAAAAGACAAGATAGGGTACAAATAGACAGATAAATATGTATATTAAAAAATTTTATATGTTAGCTCTTTATATTAACTTATTAACCTACATAACTAAAGGAGACTCAGAATGCGAAGTTTGAAAATATCACTGGCTCTGGGATTTGTATTGCTTATAGCAGGATGTGTGGTATCGTCTCTGCATCCGCTCTTTACTGATAAGGATCTGGCGTTCGATCCCACACTTTTAGGCACCTG
>JBHLPQ010000342.1:0-2519 GCA_048939265.1 Promethearchaeota archaeon | reverse complement strand
AGAAACGGAATGATTAATGAAAATTTCTATTCCTTCATCTATAACAAAGTCATATGAGTCTTCACTAACCCAAGATGGTAAAATCACGTCAGAAGAGGCAGAAAAAACTATTTGTATTTCTTCAACTTCAGGAAGATCATTAAAATCAAAAAAAACGAATTCCTTCAATGTTACTTGTCCATTCTTGATAGATATTGATATCGTTTGATTTGTTGGTTCTCCTAGAGGAATAATTAAATGATGATATTGTAATGTAGCATTATAAAGCAATGAACTCTCCAGAAGAGTACTCCCGTTCGATAATTTAATTTCTACTGAAAGAGGTGACTCTGAAGAATAATATCCTGAAATCTCTAGCTGATGATTAGGGGAAATTTGGGAATTAATTATTAATCCGTTTTCAGGTTTTAACCATTCAAAAATATTCCTTACAAAATTCTGACCATCATCAGTCGAAATGAATGAGGAATAAAGCCAAAGTTCACTTCCTAAGATTAAAACCTTCCCTTTTTCAATTGGCTCAAATGCTGCTGCCACCAGATAGGATTGATCCTTAACCCAGGCTTGATACTTTAAAGTGAGATCGTTTTGATTGCTTGTAAAAGCAGTACCCATCTTGAATGGAATTTGGTTTACTTCTTCAAATAATGGATTTCCTTCCTCCCAATAAATATCTACTCCCTGGGAAGATAACGGAATAGCTTTCCGATTTCTTCCATTGTCTGTGTAGTTCACTAGATCCAATCGATCAGTGAAATTTACAGGAATACTCAAATCTGCTGAAAGGCGTGAATAGGCATCTAAATTGAAATATGGAAAAGCAGAGGTTACTAAGAGAATGGATCCACCTTGATTGTGAAATTTGAATATAGTGGTGAGTTCTTCCTCACTTAAGGGGTATTCTAGGTCAGTAAGTACCAATATATTATTTTGTGACAGGTTTTCCCAAGTTATGGTATTCTCATACTCATTCATATCAAAATATAAATTGGTCGTAAGAAAATCATCTAAAGCTCTATAATTAAAAAATGGGGAATCATCCTTACCAGTATAATATGTATCCCAATAAATCTTCGAATTGGGGTTGTTTATGGTGAAAACAAGCGGAATCACATGTTTAATGCCTTGAAAAGTATAACTAATGTTTCCATGATAGGTGCCTGGGGCAGTATTCAATGGAATGGTTAGGTTTAATGATCTATCAAAATACCCTGCAGAAGATTGTACTTGTGAAGATAAATTAAACTCAATAAACTTTGCAATTGATTCAGAAATATCCCAAGAAATAGTACCCCCAATTCCAGTCATAAATGAAATATCCATTTGAGTTTTGTCTCCAGGAAAAGCAACGCGTTCAGCAAATTCAATAGGCTTATCACTCTTTGCTTTTGGTAAAGATGAGATTAAAGTGAAACCATTAGATTGTTCTGTACTTTTAAGTAATTCAGAAGCTCTTCCAACATTTATCAACCCACTCCCTTGAGTGTAGAGATCCTCATTCATATCAACAGCAGATTCCTGGAGAGCAGCACGAATAGCTGCGGGAGTTGCTATAGTGTACTGTTGTTTCAGTAATGCAACTGCTCCACTAACAACTGGTGTCGCCATACTCGTTCCTGAAAGACTAACATAATCTCCTAATTCAACACCAACAAGAGATTCATATGCTAACTCTATTATACAACCATGAGCTAAGGGAGCAATAATTTGTACACCAGGTGCAACAACATCAGGATCTACTTTAAAATCAAAAGAGGGGCCTCGACTTGAAAACGATGCCACATTGTAACTCCCATTTGTTGCACCTACTGTAATAGCTTTACGAGCTGACCCTGGAGACCCTATGGATGCTAATTCGTCATTAGACCCCTCATTACCAGCTGCGATGACCACAGTTATCCCAGCGTCCACTGCACTATCAACTGCTTGTGTTAATTCATCTCCAGAACCCCAAGGAGATGATTTTTCAAAGCCAATAGAAATTGAGATAACATGAACAGATTGAGCGATTGCTTCATCGAGAGCTGCTAGCATTGCTTCTTTAGTAGAATAGCCTGACATGTCTGCTGCTTTTAGATTTACTAAATCAGCATTATATGCGATACCCCTATATGTTGAACCAGCCCCAGCTGCAATACCAGCTACATGGGTACCATGTCCATGGTAATCCCGAGCGTCTTCTTCTGAATTGGAACTAAATCCAAACTCTGCCTTAATAAATGACTCTTCATATACAATCCTTCCCTCAAAATCCCCCTGAGCTGGATCCCCGTCGATTCCTGAGTCAATGATAGCTATTTTTACATTCTTCCCATCGAATCCTTTATTCCAGAGCGTACTAGCATTGATAATATCTGAGGGGGGAATATAACTAGATTGTTGAGTCCCGCTCATCTTCTTGAATTGTTCGATTGAAGGAATGACTTGAGATTGCTGAGAGATTTTCAACCGTGAATAAATATTAGGGTAAGTTTTCTGAATAATAGGAAGAGTATTCTCTTGATAAGTTACAAATCCAA
>JBHLPQ010000341.1:0-2520 GCA_048939265.1 Promethearchaeota archaeon | reverse complement strand
ACTTATTGGAAAAAGCACTTATCTGAAACATCATATGTTGGGATCCCAACGGATTATCGACGTCGGCATATACAGACTTATCAAGGAGAACGGGTGTCTTTTAACCTTTCACGGACCCTAACCGAGGCACTCAAAAAACTTGAAAAGAGTGCAAGTATTACCCCTTTTATGACTATACTCGCTGCGCTGGCTTGTCTTATCCATCGTTATACAAGTAGTGATAAAATAATTATAGGATCACCTGTTAATATTAGGACTCGGAAAGAAGCAGAGTCGCTGATTGGATGTTTTACAAATATACTAGCTTTATGTATAGATTTTTCGGATAACCCCACCTTTGGGCAATTGCTCGATAGAGTGCAAAATATAGTGCTTAATGCGCATGCACATATGGATATGCCATTTGATAAACTTATTGATGAGTTGCAACTTAAGAGAAGTCTTAGCCGTTCACCTCTATTTCAAGTCATGTTTAACATGCTAGAATTCAAGTCCGATGAACTAAACTTAGACGGTCTTAAGGTTACTTCATTACAGTGTGTTAGTCCTTCCGCTTTATTTGACTTAACATTCAGTGCTCGAGAAAAGGATAAAAGCATACAAGTCTCTATAGTCTACAACACTGATTTGTTTAATAGGACAACCATCGATAGAATGATAGGTCATCTAAAAACACTTCTCTTCGCCGCTGTGAAGAACCCTGACTATAATGTGGGTAATATATCGATGCTTACCACGGCAGAGCAGAATCAACTCTTAGTTGATTGGAACAACACAACGAAGCCTTTTCAACAAGATAAATGTATACATCAGCTATTTGAAGAACAAGTGGTTCGTGCCCCTCAAGCGATTGCTGCTATTTACGGTAATGAACAAATCACCTATGAACAACTTAACCGGCGTGCCAATCAACTAGCACGCTATTTGCAGAAAAAAGGAATTGGCCCGAATATTTTAGTCGGAATTTGCTTACGGAGATCCTTTGACATATTGGTAGGGCTTTTAGGAATACTAAAAGCTGGTGGTGCTTATATACCTCTTGATCCTGCGCTTCCTAAAGAACGTCTAAAAACCATATTAGCAGATTCAAATACGCACATGGTTATTACCGAAAAAATTTTCTTGGATAGCTTTGTTGATGAACTTTTTGATATTATTTGTTTAGACCAAGATCAGAATGTCATTGGCCAAGAGACAGATATTAATCCAGATAGCGATAGTAATGTGGTATCAAATAACTTAGCCTATATTATTTATACCTCCGGCTCCACCGGCAAACCTAAGGGCATTATGGTCCATCATCGTTCAGTAATCAATCTAATTGAATGGGTCAATCGAGAATTTGAAATCAATTCAAATGATCGGTTACTTTTTATAACTTCTCTATGCTTCGATTTGTCCGTTTATGATATATTTGGAATTTTGGCATCTGGCGCATCCATCCATATAGCTTCTGGAGTAGATCGCAAAGATCCCGAACGGTTATTGCAAATACTTTGTACCAATACCATTACTTTTTGGAATTCTGTACCCGCAGTTTTTCAACAGTTAATACCTTTTCTTCAAGAGAAAAAGATTAATACACAAAATAGTTGTTTACGCTTGGTTTTTCTTAGTGGTGACTGGATTCCTGTATCGCTACCTGATAACATACGAAACCATTTTTCTAATTGCAAGCTTGTTGGTCTAGGTGGTGCTACTGAGGCTACAGTATGGTCTAATTACTATATTATTAGCGATGTAAATTTGGATTGGAAAAGCATTCCTTATGGTAAACCCATCCAGAATTCACAATATTATATTTTAGATGACTTTTTAAACCTTTGTCCAATTGGTGTGTCTGGCAAGTTGTACATTGGCGGAGAGTGTCTGTGCGCTGGCTACGTTGATCCTGAGCAAACCAAAGAACGTTTTATTTCTAATCCCTTTAGTTCAGACCCAAGGGCTCTTATATACGATACTGGAGATATGGCACGTTTTCATACAGATGGCAATATTGAATTCCTTGGCCGTATTGATCACCAAGTGAAAATTCATGGTTACCGTATTGAATTAGGTGAAGTTGAAATGAGTTTGGTAGATCATCCAGCAGTACGTGAAGTTGTTGCTCTAGTGCAGGAGGATTGTGACAAAAATAAATATATAGTAGCCTATATTGTACCTATGTTCGCTCATTCTATAAACACGATCGAATTGCGTAATTTTTTGAAAACAAAACTACCCGATTATATGCTACCAACTGCTTTTGTGATTCTCGAAAAACTGCCACTTACTTCAAACGGTAAAATTAACCGAAGGGCATTACCTATTGCAACATCTGATCATTTTGCAGTTAAGTCCACTTGTATTGCTCCTCGTAATGAAATTGAGGAAACATTAAAGAATATTTGGGTTCACGTTCTCAATAGGTCAAAAATTGGTGTTAATGATAACTTTTTTGAGTTAGGCGGTCATTCGTTGTTAGCTGTTAAAATTGTAGTACAAATTCGCGAGACTTTGAATTCTGACCTTCCCTTCCAT
>JBHLPQ010000340.1:0-2521 GCA_048939265.1 Promethearchaeota archaeon | reverse complement strand
TTTTGGTATGTCTTTTTATAAGTTATTAGAGTTTCAGAAATAGAATTATCAACATTCTTATAGAAAAGTTATTATTTTTTTATTTTTTATATAAATTCTTCCTTGATTTTTATTTGGTAGTTTTTATATAAAGAATCCAGAATTGAAAGATACAAAACTATATGTTATATTTCCTCGTTAATCTTATTCTAGAGGATTTATGGCCTGCGTAAAAAACACACATTTATTACATCTGCTGTGTATGCGTAAATTTATATTGAAAACTTGTTGATTAATCTATTGAAATAAGAATCTTAACATATTATGAAATGTTGGAGATAGATAATTGGATGAGAATATTAAGGAAAGAGTTGAAGAACTTAAAAAAAAGCGAAAATGGTATCAGAGTATAAAAATTGGCGATATAAGAACCATCGAAGATTCAGATTTAAGAGCCTCAATACGAACCGATAGCGTGTTAAAATTTATACCACAAATCCTGGAGCCTAATGACCGAGTACTCGATGTTGGATGCAATGCTGGTTTACATAGTATAACAGCAGGTCAATATTGCAAAGAAGTAATTGGTGTCGATATATCTGAAGAATTCATTGAACAGGCACAGTTCCTCAAATCCATATGGGTGAAAAATCACGATTACATTTCTAATGTTTTATTTAAAGTATGTAATATTCTTGAAGAACTTGAGATTTTATCTGATTTCAACGTGATTTTTGCGTTAAAAGTTCTTTATCACTCTGGATTTGTCGAAGGAATTCACGACTTTATGTCCACAATCGAAAGGACAAAAATAAGGGCTATTCTAGCACAAGGACATGTTACTCAACCTCAATATAGTACAATAAGTAGCATGAAAGAATTATTTGATAAATATGGATTCAAAACAATAGTTTTAGAAAACATCCCGGAATACCCGATTGTATTAGCAATAAGAAAGGGCGCGGAGATAAGCGAAAAAGTGACTCCAGTTATTGGTGTTAGTAGGAATATTAAATTTTCTAACGATTATACAATCAAAGATAATATTCGTTGTAAAGCTTGTAAAGCTAGTCTAGATGAGAATAAACTAGATTTCGATGAGTATAGAGAGATATTCGAAAGATGTTTTATAGAAGTTGGAATTATGAAGGGGACTCTTGGTGCTATCAGGCCAGTCTCTCTTACACAAGATCCTATGGATGAAACCGATTTTGCTAAGAAAATAGGTTTAAATAAACATTCGAAAGCTCGTGTTAATAGTGCACTTGAGTTTTTTGATCTCTACGAAAAACATGGTGAGAAAGAATTTTTAAATAAAAAAATGTATAAACAAACAAGATATTGGTTAACGATTTCTAAAGAAAATGGGACTTGGTTATCTAGATTCTTAAGGTTAATCATACCTAATTATATGGATAAGAAAAGGATTATGCCTCTCCTCCAAATGTATAAAAATATGAGAATTATCAGGAATCTAGTCCCTCATGCAAGAAATAAAAAAGTTAAGTTCAGTGTTTATCATCCCGAAGATTTTCCATGGTCAATAAACTACTTTGGTTATATTAAGAAAAGAGATGGTTCACATCGTAGGATGATCATGAGATACTTTGGTGCAAAGACTGTTGATGAAATAGTCGTTGACTTCGATAAAATTACAGTAGATGACTTAAACAGATCGATACCCTATTTAAAGGATAATTTTGTATGGTTTTATAACGAAACATTGAATGCAAGTAAAGAATCAAATTCAGCATTATTGCGCGCAGGCTAATTCAATAATTCAAGACTTATTGGGATAGATACCTCACGCGCACGCAACGTATATGAAATTCAATATTGGCTGAGATAGTATGACAGGAAGTCCCAGTTGAGCTCGGGGTATCTTGGTCTTCCGGGTTTACCATATGTGAGTCGATAGTGTATCCGGAAGGCGACCTCGGCGCTTGCCCTGTCCTCTTCCTCCTCCAGCAGCTGCTCCAGCCGTAGCCTTAGACCCCTGACTACCTCGGGGATCTCGTGGCTGTACAGGCGATGCCTCCTCTCAGACAATGGTTCCAATAATTTGATTCCGTAAGCCTGTTTATTAGTGTTATCAAAATGGTACCAATCTCAATCTGTACAGCAGCACTCCCAGTTATAACGGTACCATTCAGCAAATGGTACCATTAAGGCAGGCTCATATCAAGGACATGAGGCTGCACTCACAGCGCGCGTGCAAGTAGTTCTTGTGTAGGTTGTGGAACTTCCCCTAGTGTTGTAGATTCCTGTGTCCCATGTACCTCTTGTGTCCTTCTTTCTACCTGTGTACTTCTTTCCTTCGTGTGTAGGTCTTTGGTGTCCGTAGGTGGGGGGGAACTAGTTGAACCTACAGAAGGGGAACCTAAAGACGAAAGAGGACCGGTACCGGAAGGAACCTCTACAGTACTGGAAAGAACCTCTACGGTGTCTTCTACCTGTATAGAAGGATCTACACCTCCTTCACGTTTAATCCACGCTGGTATCTGCTTTTCGGCTCGCGCGATATCCATGAGATGAGCTCATC
>JBHLPQ010000037.1:0-23637 GCA_048939265.1 Promethearchaeota archaeon | reverse complement strand
AATTGATCTTTTTTATGCTAAACATCTGGATCTGTCAGAAGATACGATGACACTCCTAAATGAATTTATTTCAAGATCAATTAGGAATCGTTTACAATTATTCGGAGAAATTCATTAGTTATCTTTTCAACCTTGATATTCAATGAATACACGAAAATAATTTCTTTCCACCATCAGACCTTTTGATGTAGAGAAGATTGATCATGCAGAAAGAACCAATTCAAAGGGAAGAAGTCATTAAACAATTAGTTAGCCAACAGTTTTTCATTCATCCCGATATTATCATAGATCGTACTCATCGTCTACAAATGAAGGTACTTGGAGCTAATCGTGTCTTTCAACATCTTTCAAATTTCTTATATGAAATAGCTTATGAATTAAAAGGGATAGATCCTTTCCCTTACAACATTGTGCTCGGGAAAATTGCACGGGTTCTACGAATTAGTCCAAAAAAGGCCCAACAACGGTTTCATGAAAAAACTCATGTTTTTCTCAGAGAAAAGCTAGCAACAGAAGATATTCTTTTTATTACGGTAATCTCTTCCATTCTCGAGGTTTTTGATAGTCTTCAATTTCAGGAACTAGTAGATCATCTTCATGATTTATACATCCAGTTATGTATCCACAAAATTCCTAGTCGAGATGATAATGGTATTTCAAAACACTTCAATGCGGGAATTAGACGACTAGGAGAAATTGCTGACTCAAACTTTTCTCTATTACACAACATTTTCAAATGTGTCAACTTAGCCCAGCTTTTTAAAATTGAGATTGAATATGACCAAAGACTAGTAGAAGAATATATCCAGATTGTGATTAACAAAATAATTTCAGGTGGAATTTAAAGCTCCCTCGTTATATCGATGTCCATCTGTGCTTTTTTTCGAGAGAGAGAAGGGAATTTGTCGACTTTATCCAATGATTATGATTTGAAAAATAATACAAATCTTAATTATTTGTAATGAAAACCTAAGATCTAGAGCATAATTAAACCAAAGAAGTGTAAAATCATGTTCGAAGCAATTTTAGATTTATTATTACCCTTTATTGTAATTATTGCAGGCATTATTGGGCTTGCTTATGGAATCAACAAATTAATAAAGTCAAAGGATGACGAGTCGACCATCCTGAAGTACTTAGCTTTGGGTACAAGCATTGTGATAGGATTAGTAAACCTCTGGGCTATTTATGAGTGGGTATTAGACGATTTATTTCCTTTTGGAAATCCTGATGTGTCAGTAGAGATGGTTCACTGGTTAACTGTCTTATTAATCTTCTTAGCGGGCTCTTCAATGCTTGCGGAACCACTAAAAGAGACCCCAATTGCAGCAGTTATTGCAGTAATTGCTTTTGGAGCATTAGCGGGAATCTTCTTGTTTTTCGCTGATTTGAGTGGAGGCTTTTCTAATATCGAACTTGGTGCGTTGCAAGTTCCTCTCTGGCTCGTAATTTTAATCATTGTGATCATAGTTGGAATACTGTTTGTTATTACTTGGTTTACAGAATTTACAATCGACCGAATATTGCAACTAATCAGTTGGGCTCCAGTTGTCATCATATTTTGCGGACTCCTCACCATCCAAGGGTTACTAATGCTTCTCCTCGGTGAAGCAGGTGGGATCTGGGCTCTTACTGGATAAGAATCACATTGTATTTGGAGGGAGTCCCAGGTTTTATTTTTTAGATATCAAGTTCATTAGTTTTTCTAATGATCTGATGAGCAAGTTTCATAAAAGCCTCATCAATGTTCTCTCCCGTTTTTGCGGATGTTTCGATAAATTCTGCATTTAGTGTTTTTGCCTTGGCAAACCCATTGATTGTTTTTGTACAATTCGGAATTTCGTCTCTTAAATCAATCTTATTCCCAACTAATACAACAGGAAGTTCAGAAAACGTATTCGCATAAAACTGAGCATCTTGGGTCCAAGAATCGATACTTTCTAATGTCTCTGGTTGTGAAACGTCATAAACCGCTAAGGCCCCCATACTTCCTTTATAATAAGCTTTCATCACATTCCTAAAAGCTGGTTGGCCTGCGAGATCCCAAATTTGCCATTCAATTACATCTCCGTCAGGAGTATCTGTCTTGAGATAGGCAAAATCTGCTCCCATAGTGGCTAGAAAATCTGTTCGAAACCCTTCACCCATGTACCTACGTCGGATGGATGTCTTTCCAACGGCCCCATCGCCAATTAAAACAATTTTAAAGATATACCTCACCATGAGCAAGCCATTCCTTCGTGAACACCCCTTAAGCCAAAACTAAGGTATTAAACTAAATTAATAGAACTTAATATGTCTTCTAGGTTTGTATTACACGATTTAATCCTTATCTTAACCGAGTTTGAAGTTATTTAGATAGTTTTTAAGAGATACTAAATCTCTATGAATGAACAAAATAGAACTCTCAAACAGTGAGGATTCGTATTCCAGGGGTTGTTAAAGTGCGTTCAAGTGCTAAAGAAGAATCACTAACCAGTTGCTTATTAGTTTTTGTTGTGGGTAAATCAGGTAGCGGTAAAGATACGATAATGCGAAACAGTGCAGACGTTCTCTCATTAGAAGACATTCCTGTGTACATTCTTCAAAGAGATATAACAAGACCCCCTGACAAAACAGAAGAATCTCTCTATATATCTGAAGATGAATTTTCGCAAAAAAAGTTGCACAATGTCTATGCTTTTTCTTGGTTTGTTTATAAAAATTGGTATGGATGCCCCCGAATCCCGTTAGAAAAAGCCCTTCGGACTGGTGCAATCGTCTTAGTCAATGTTTCTCGAAGTATCCTCTATAAAGCTCGAGAGGTATATCCCCAGTCAAAAATTGTATTTATCAAAGTTAAAGAAGAGGTTGCAAAAAAACGATTAAAAGAGCGTGGAAGAGAAGATTCTGGTCATCTCACTGATAGACTTACTCGAATGCACACAACAATTGATATGCCTCCCCCAGATAAAATTGTGGAGAATGATGGAGATCTGAATAATACAGTCAACGATTTTTGTGATTATCTAAGAAAAATATATCAAGACTCAAGAAAACGCGTTGAAAAGAATCCAGATTGATCTAAGTGGAGATTTCATGGATCATACATTCATAAGAAAATTAGAAACCTATCCTCCTCAGTATATTGTAATTCTTTTGACTGGAGTAGCTGCTATAGCTTCAATAGTTATATTTATGTTAATGCGTCCTGTAGAGACCGCATTGAAAGCTGCGAGTCCATATGGGGTAATGGAATTGGAATTTGCATGGACGGAAGAACAGATAAACCAAATTTTTGAATCCTGGACAATAGATCTAATTACACAGGAATTATCTGTAACTTATGTGGATTACGGATTTCTAATTGCTTATTCAACGTTTCTCGCTGGAATCACATTATTGATTGTACGAAAGATATTATCTGGACAAATACAACTAATGGGTTTGTATATAACAATAGTCCCTTTTTTAGCTGCTCTATTTGATGCCATCGAGAATGTAAATCTTATTTTAATGCTTTCTTCTCCAACAAGCTTTCCAACATTCTCACCTTTTTTGGCTTCATTTTTTGCTTCTTTAAAATTTGGACTCTTGATACTGGTTGTTGTTTTTTGGATAATTAGTGCAGTTTGGTTCTTATATCAAAGATCTACAAACGAATCGAAGTGAATTAAATAGTATTCTAGGTTTGAATAATGAAACATTATCATATTAATTTGTCAAAAGAAGATTTAAAGGGAGCACAACATATGTTTATAGTTGGTGACCCAGCTCGTACAGAAGCTATCGCTCAACATTTGAACGATCCTCTGCAGCTTGAATTTAACCGCGAATATAGAACATTTTTGGCTTATATTAAGGAAAAACCAGTTGTTATAGCAAGTATGGGGATTGGAGGCCCTTCCACTGCCATTGGGCTCGAAGAGTTCGGAAGATGTGACATTACGACCATCATTCGTGTTGGTACCTCTGGTATACTGCATCCTAAGGTTAAATTGGGAGATATTGTCTCAGCCATCGGTGCTATTCGGGATGAAGGGACAACAAGGCAATATTTACCTCCAGAATTTCCTGCAGTAGCTAACCCAGATGTCGTTATAGCTTTACGACAGGGAGCACTCAAGCTTAATCTCCAAGATCGTTTTCATGAAGGTATAGTCCACTCAAAGGATGCTTTTTGGAGCGAAGAACCAGAAATGATACCCGCGAAGAAAGATACTATTGAAAGATGGGAGACATGGAAACGGGGAAACGCTCTTATTACAGAGATGGAAGTTTCAACGTTATTTATTTTAGGAACCATTAGGGGGTGGAAAACTGGAGCTATAATGGCTGCTATTGGTGAATTTGGAAGTGGAGAGTTGATTATAAGTAAAAAAGCAGGACATGTTGAATCAATTAAAACAGCTATTGCTGGGATGCAATTATTGATGGATCAAGGTATTAAATAGAAGATCTTTTCAAATCGAGTGGTATCTCCTTCTAGCAATGAAGTAAATGAAAATTCCTAGACCAACTAGTCCTGTCGTAACTAAGCCAATAGTTACAATTGTTTCGAAGGTAAAATAGGGATTAGTAATTTTTCCTTGAGATATCGTTTCCCACCCTAGCGAAACATCGGACTCATGAGGCCACTGATTCGGGGCCATCTCAGATTTATCCCAATCTTTTGGTTGTTCTGAGTAATAGATTATATATTGAAGCTGGCCTTGAATTGATTCTCCCTGTTTTAAGGAGAATTCGTTTGCAGAGGGGATGGATATCGGCACTAAAATATGGACCTTTGAACCAATTATTGGAAGCTCACCAATCTCACATTTCAAATCGCTTTTAATTATGCCGTGAGAGTATGTAAATCTAAGACCTATTGCGATTGAATAAAAGCCATCTAGGTTTGACCCAAAGGTTTTAGCTTCTAAATTAAGTATATAAGTGTATTTAGTATTGACCAAAAGGTTGGTAACCACAGAGGAAATAGTGATTTCTAATTCAGATCCATCTAATTGTTCCCAAGTTTTTGAATACGTTGCATTAGCGCTAGATTGAGACAAATGAGAGAGAGTTAGTAATAAAATCAAAGAGATTAGCATTAACCTATATTCTCTCTTTTGTACCATATTATTGCTAACTCTAAAAGCCCAAATAGATTGTTTGGTTATACTCAAGAGAAAACCAGAACTAAAATAATTGGCTTCAGAGTTGTGACAGGACTTCATAATAAGCTTGACACTTAATTCGAATTTGTTTCAATTGTTCATTTGTTAAACGATGGATTGAAAGAAATGTAGAAGAATCTAGTATACTTTTAAAAGTTTCAGCTATTTCTTCCTCCTTCATGAGGATAAATTGGGTTAATTTTTCAGCTGATTGATGAAAAACGACCAAATATGCTGATCCAATTCCTCGTATTTGAAATGCCTTAGTTAAAGCAAAAATCTCAACTTCATCCCAAATTAATGGCAAAAAGTTCCATTCCACTTCCTCAAGATCCATAGGATCTTTGGTTGCAAGGATCTTCAAGAGTAAATTCCAAGTTTGAATTTCTGAATGCCAAGTTGACCCTGACCAAAGAATTGTAGGATTAAGTTTGGTATATTCAATAATACCAAAGAATAATCCCAAATTGTGATCATCAGGCATATTTTCAGATAGCATTACTCTCTTAGTCCATTATCATTTTTTGACGAAGTAAAACAGGGCGATTAACTATTTTGAGATATTGTTTGAAGGATGTAAACTTTGTTGTCTTGAAAGAGTCTAATGATACTTCAAAAACTCTTTTATTCAATACCTAGGTATAATATCAAACCTTACTTTAATAACATAAACAAATCTCGTGAATTATTAGGGCAAACCTTTTCCTGATTGAAGACTGTGATTGAAATGTCTCTTCCACGCGATTTATATAAAGAGGGAGTAGCTTTAATAATTTCGATTGTAACAACAGTGCTCTTGATACTAATACTTTCCACCCCGATAATTGGAATGTTCGCTCCCGGTCCAATTGTATCTCCTGGCGGTATTTTTGGTGCTTTAGAAGGAGCAAATTATGTATCTGAAACAATTGGAGCAAAAGGGGTTGATGATCTGGTAACGATTATCCGTGATCAATGGGGAATTCCCCACATTTATGCTAGGACCCAGAAAGATGCTGTGTTTGCATTAGGCTACTGTCACGCCTATGATCGAATGTTTCAGATGGAAATGACTGTTCGTACTGGGATGGGATTGATGTCGGAAGTGATGGGAAACGATTCTCTTGAAGATGATATTTGGTTCAAAACTATAGGAATCGAAAAGGCCGCTCAAGAAATGATAGATACTTTTGAGGAGGAACGTAAATCAGATTCAGAGCTGGATAGAATGTTGATTCTTTTAGATGCCTATTGTGATGGAGTGAATTATGAGATTGACCGTAGGATAAGGAGTAAGACATTACCAATAGAGTTTCAACTGTTGAATTTCAAGCCTACACCATGGACACCACTTAAAACCTTCGTATATAATCGTCTAATGAGTCTAATGCTGACTTACTCAACATACGATTTGCACTCGACTATTTTAAGAGATGAACTGTTCAATGGGAACATAACTGCAATGGAAGAGTTGTTTCCAATTAATCAGTCATATTATCAGATTCCAATTGTTCCTGATTATGGAGATTATTCGCTACCTTCACTCATTAATGATAAAATACCAAATTTAGTTCCTGGAGCTATTAGGACTAGTAGTGCTACTGTCCAGAAGATTTTGGATAAAACACCAGAAAGCGTGAAATATTTCCAACAATCATGGATAGGATCAAATAACTGGGTTGCAAATGGAACAAAAACAAAAAGTGGATTTCCTATTCTTTGCAATGATATGCATCTAAGCATTGATCTTCCTCACATCTGGTATGAAGCCCACCTTGTTGCATCGGATGATGATTTGAATATCTTCGGCTATACACTAACTGGTACTCCAATAGTAGTCGTTGGATACAATACGTATGTCACATGGGGTTTCACTAATGTTGGACCTGATGGGACGGATTGGTACGAATATGTATGGAATGATGATGGGGAATATTGGAACGGAACAATGTGGTTAGCTCCTGATACAAGAGAGGTAACCATTCCAGTAAAGGGCCTTGGAAACCATACAGAAACAATTCAATACACGCAGGAAGGAGTAATCATGGCTGAAGAAATGGGAAAATCTTTGATTGCAATGAGATGGACTGCAACTGAAGAGCCAACATATGAAATTAAAGCTCTATATGGTGCAAACAAGGCCAAAAATTGGAAAGAGTTCAATGAATCAATGCAGTTTTTCCATGATCCTCCTCAGAATGTAGTATTTGCGGACGCTGATGGTACAATCGCTTTGAGACCAACGGGTAGATTTGTTAAAAGAAACTTTACAGAGGGCATCCTATCTCGCTTCATTCAAAATGGTTCAGATCCAGATGTTAATAAGCGTTGGGATTATATTCCTTTCCATGAACTTCCCTACTCAGTAAACCCCCCACAATGTTATCTTGCCTCTGCCAATCAGAAGTCCACTGGTCCCGATTACCAGTATTATATTAGTAGTACTCAAGCTCCAGGATATCGTGGAAGAAGTATCAACCGTTGGTTAAGTGAGGCTTCTGATGGGACAATAGACACTAAATTTATGAAAAACGCTCAATGTGGTGATATGGGGATTTTTGACACTGCAGCAGAAGCATTCACTCCTTTCTTCATCACTGCCATTGAAAATTCAGGAGAAACCCTTTCAGCCACAGCATCAACTGCATTGGCTAAATTAAAGTCATGGAGTGAAAGTGATGACAAATATCTCATGCAAAGTGAACTTGTTGGACCAACAATATTTTATGAAACATTTTCTCATTTCAAGGATCTAGTTTGGAATGATGATTATGAGGATGCAGGAATACTCGGTAAGGCATCGAAACCTCAAGATAATACTTTAGAATACCTTGTACGTGAAGCTCCAGATTCAAAATGGTTCAACAATTTAACAACAGATGAAGTTGAGGATCGAGATGATATAATAGTTGATGCGTTCATTGAAGCAATGAAGAACTTAGAAGATAAGGAATTCAAGGGTTTAGAAGTAGAAGATTGGAAGTGGGGTGAATATCATCGCATGTATTTCAATCATTTAGGGGAGATTCCCTCCTTCGGAAAAGGATCTCACCCTCATGACGGTTCAGGTTATACACTTCTCGCTGCGAATGGCCGACGAGTAGGGGGTGGCCCCAGCGAACGAATGGTTGTTGATTTTGGCAATATTACCGAGAGCTGGAGTGTTATCCCAGGTGGAGTTAGTGGTAATCCAGCCAATCCTCATTATGCTGATCAGGCTTTTGAATTATGGATGAAAAAGGGTTACCACCTAATGTTGATTGAATATGATTCACCTGATGATTTCCCGACAGCTGATCAAGAAGTGAAAATAATTATTAAACCAAGATGAAGTGAGGAAAATGAGTAAAATCAATTTTAACAAAATTCAACCGGTTCTGAAAGATCAGCGTTTAATCGCCTTTGGGATTGGCCTACTTGGTGTGTTCTTTCTCGATATCTCTTTTGCTTCATTCTTACCTTTCTGGTTAATTCCACTAGCATTGGGAATAATTGGGGGCATTATTATTGGGTCAGCTTATGGTGGTCTGTTTACTGGTTTAGGAACCTTAGCTGGCCGCTTTATATCAACTTTGTTAATGATAATAACAATACCAGGTCTTTCAAGAACGTTTGATTATTTTCTAGCCGCAATAGGGGATGAATTAGGAGCCTCCCTACCTCCAGGTTCTCTGATTATTCTTTTACTATCAAGTCTCATTTGTGGATTGTTTGGACTCCTTGGGGGTCTTGTAGGTGGTTCAGCCACTAAAATAACTAACATCCTGCTAGAAAAAGAAGAAGAAGTGGTTAATACTTAAGAGAGTATTATAATGATTGATATTAGGAATGCAGTTGTTCAAAAGATGGACCAATTAGGAGCGAAATACCTCCTACTCCAATTCACTGGTGCTGATGGTCATTTGAAAGGAGTAGAGATATCTAAACATTCCTTCTCTAGAGTGAATCAAGTAGGGGTAGATGGGAGTAGTATTGGTTTTCTACGAACCAAGCAATCTGATATGGTCATTGTTCCTGATCCTTCAACAGTTACATTAGTACCTTGGCAGGAAAACACCGCTTGTGTATTCTGTGATTTACGAAGCACTGATGATACCCACGAGCGTATAGCTGCTGATCCTCGTGGTATTCTGGCTAGGATTAGCAAGGAATTATATGATAAATTTCAAGCAAATTATTATGCGAGACCAGAAATGGAATTTTACATTTTATCCCCTGATTTCCAACCTAGTGATTCTGCAACGTATATGGTACTTCCTCCCCGAGACAAAGGATACTTTCTAAGGAAGATGATTGTTGAAACATTAGATCAAGTTAACATACCATTTAAAACATTTCACTCCGAAGTTGGGCCAGGCCAACACGAAATCGAATTTGATTCACTTCCCGTTATTAGAGCAGCTGATAGTGTGCAATATTTCAAACAGATAGCTAAAATGGTAGCATTACATCATAGTGAATGGATCATCTCATTTATGCCTAAACCTTTTATTTCTGAAGCGGGAAATGGGATGCATATCCATCAAATCGTTGAAAGCGCCGATGAAAATCTATTTAAAGGGAAGGAAAATGAATTATCGGAGTTTGCTTTACATTTCATCGCTGGTCAACTCCAGTATGCTAGTGAAATCACTGCTATAACTAATCCAATCATTAATTCCTATAGACGTTTGGTTCCAGGAAAAGAAGCTCCTGTTTACAAAACTTGGGGGGTAGCAAATCGAACAGCTCTTATTCGCGTACCTGGTTATGAAGTTGGTCGTCTCGAATATCGAGCTGCGGACGCGGCAACAAATATCTATTTTACCTTGGCTTTCCTTCTTAAAGCTGGTCTAGAAGGAGTAAGAGAGAAGCTTGAACCCCCCGAAGAAGCTAATTTCGATGCAGACGCTTTGAATTTAGAAGAGTTAAAAGAAAAAGGAGTAAAATTATTACCTAGGTCTCTTAAAGATTCTTTAATGGAATTTAAGAATAGCAAACTCGCAAAAGAGATACTTGGATCATCTCTACATCAGGAATATTATGAAGCCCGAATGAATGAATGGTTGGAGTTTACAAATGAATATAGCTTTGAAAAACAAGAAATTACTCCATGGGAAATTTCTAATTATATAGATTGCTAAATTATACCTGAAGATAATTCTTCCAATCCCAATCAGTTACTTGTGTTGAGTATTGAAGCCACTCTTCTTGCTTCAGCTTGAAAAATTGATCAAGAATATGATCACCTAAAGCATTACAAAGGAGTTTATCTTTCTCAAGATAAGAAAGCGCCTCAAAAAGGTTCCCTGGTAATGTTTGAATGCTGAGTTCTTGTCGTTCTTTAGCTGATAATTTATAAATATTCTTTTTGACTGGTAGAGGTAGATCAAGTTCGCGATTGATCCCATCCATCCCTGCGGTGACGATAGAAATTAAGCCAAGATATGGATTACAGCTCGGATCTGGACAGCGATATTCAAAGCGTGCAAGTCGAGGTTTATTGATCATTGGTACACGAACTAAGGCCGACCTATTTAGAGGACCCCATGCAACATAGACAGGTGCTTCATAACCTGGAACCAATCTCTTATAGGAATTAACTGTTGGTGCAACCAACACAGTCATAGCTCGAGCATGTTCAAGAATCCCAGCCATGAAGTGTTCTGCTAATGGCGAAATTTTATTAGGGTCTGAATCTGAAAAGAGATTTTTTGTCCCCTCCCACAAGGAAAGATGGCAGTGCATCCCATTTCCAGCGACTTGAGCAAAAGGTTTTGGCATAAAAGTAGCTGTATAGCCTAATTTTGCAGCAAAAGCTCTTATGGTTGCTTTATAGGTGACAATGGTGTCTGCGATGCGAAGAGCATCTTCATAATCGATTTCAATTTCGTATTGACCTGGACCAACTTCATGATGGTGAACTTTGGGTCGAATTAGGGCTTTTGTCAAGTATTGAGAGAAGCGTTTGACCATCCCCTCAACAATAGCATTGGGATAGATATCTGCATATTGGCCTTGATCAACAGGGGTATTATCTTTCAAGAGATAAAATTCTGGTTCTGGTCCAACCTTAAGAGATAACCCTTTACTTGTTAAGTGTTTTTCAATGATTTTTCTTAATTGAGAACGGGTATCACCTGCAAATATCGTTCCATTTTGACGAATTTCACACATAACAGCTAATTTAGGTTCATCAGTGTAAGGTAATTCAAATAAACTATCTACTATAGGTAGTAAATGTAAATCCGAATCTTCTAATGATGTGAACCCTTCTACAGAGCTCCCATCAATGTTGATTCCTTCTGAAAAGACTGAATCATTAGTTGCATTACTTATTTTATCTATTTCAACTGGGAGACTCATCGCTTTCAATGTCCCGTGAATATCAACAAATCTAATTTCAAGCATATTGAACAATTTGCAAAACTCCTTTGTTTCAAGTAACTGGTATTTGTCAAAATAATTCTCTAAGTTTGGTATCAATTTCATCTAGAATTTCTGACTCGTTAAGAGTCATCACCTCACGTTGTTGCATAAGTAGTTTACCATTTACGATTAAAGAATGGACATCACTTCCATTTGCAGAATAAACGATATTAGAAATGATATTATGAACAGGTTGAAGATGAGGAACTTGAAAGTCCAAAATAACAAGATCTGCTTGATTATTCTCCTTGATGAATGATTCTGGATGAAAATTTCGTCTGAAAGACCAACATGTGTCTTCAAGCACCTGTTCTGCTGTATATAATGCAGGATCCCATCTTGAGGCAGAGATGACATTTACTGCTTCTCGCATCTCACGCCACAGATCTAATGTATTATTAGAAGCCGTTCCATCTGTACCGAGGGCAACATGGGCACCAGCAGTCCGAAGTTCTGGTATAGGGGTTACACCCCCATAAGCCAGCTTTTGAGCTGATACAGGACACCAACCAACTGTGGCTTGATGTTTCCCTAAGATATCTACTTCTCTCTGGGTTATCCAAGTGCAATGGGCAAGTATTTCTTTTGTTTCTTCTCTGAAGAATCCAATTTGGTCAAGCCTTTCTACAGATGGGACGCCATATTTATCCTCAGAGTCCATGACTTCTTCGCGGGTTTCAGAAGCATGAATCATGAGAGGGATTCGGTTAGATCCAGCTAGATCTGCCGCTTTTAGAATAATTTCTTCAGGAACAGTATTTTGGCTGTGTGGAGCGATACATGCATTAAGCAAAGATGATCTTTTTGTACGATCAATTACTCGATTAAGCTCCGCTAACTGAAATTCATACCCTCCCTGGTCTACATACGCGCTTGGAAGTATTCCAGCGCCAAGCCAACCTCTAAGCCCCGCTTCCTCAAGTACATTACTAATTGTGCTTTCATGGAAATAAAAATCTGCCACCCCCCCAGTTCCAGCTTTGATCATTTCGAGACATGCCAATTCAGTACCAAGCCTAATCCATTTAGCATCAAATTTTCCTTCTATTTTCCAGATATCTTGAAGCCAGTCCATTAGGGTCTTGTTGTCGGAATATCCTCTTAATAGAGTCATGGGAAGATGTGTATGACTGTTGATTGGAGGAGGGAGAACGACAAGGGATTTCCCACTAATTGTGAATTCAGGGTCAGGTAATTGGGCATTAGGAGCGATGGTACTTATGATATCGTCCTCAATCACAATATCTGCTCGGAAAATTTTCGTAATGTCAGGTTCAGGGATAATCAACACGTTTTGTATTAATAGATCCATTATTAGTACCATACCCAATTGTAAGATTTTCCAGTTGCTCATAGTGATAAGAGTATTAATTCAACTTTGAGGAGAATTGTATTTACGTAATTCACCAATTTCTGGATGGATGCTGTCCTGAAGAAAACCTTGCCTTTCTATATGTCAATCTTACTAAACAAATTTTTAAAGCTATAGCCAAAACATATATCTATTATAAAACTCATATTGATTATATAGATTTTGTCGGTGATATTATGACAGAGATTGTCTTACAGGGTAAGCTAATTGATTTGAAAACTGCAGTTGAGGAAACTGTAGAAGAGAAATGGCAAACAAAATCGCTGAAAGAACAAGTAGAAAAAGCAGGATTGCGAAGAAAAGGTTTCATGATGCCTTTAGATGCTGTAGACGTTACAGAAAGGGATATCTCATTAGTCAAACAATTCAAACCCGAGATGCAGTTATCTGGATTAGAGTTACGAGGAGAACGAAAATCTAAAGCTTGGGGTGGATCATATTTTAGGGTCCTAGAAAGTACCGATGATAGAGATAAACGATGCATTCAATGGATTTATGTTTGGACTAAACAACGATTTTTTATCTCTCTGTGGGTGACGGTTCTGCCTTTATTCGTTCTTGGGTTGATAGGAACACTAATATACTCTTACCTCTCATTTCGATGGGCACTTATCTCAGTTGTCCTTATTGGGGGTATTTTCTTCCTATTAGGAGCGAAGTCATTGTATTCTGCAATCCGAGGATTAACAAAGGGAAGATACTACTTTAGTAATAGGCAGCTTTTCATTGTCTTTGGAATGCTCTTTTGGGCGCTTTTGGGTGAGATCTATATTAGTAAAGGTTCTCAACAGGAAGAATTAATTGAAGGCGCTGAATCTTGGCATGAATTACCAGTGGGTCAGGAAATAATTGATGGTGTATCAACATCTCTTAATCTAGATTACATGCTTAAAATATCTTGGGTTAGTACCTTATTTTTCGTGGCAGCAATTGTAGCATTAATTTTCTGGAAGTGGGAACCTCCTGCATTTACCCCTGCAACACACGATATGGATTGGGCTCCTTTTTTCATCTATATTAATAAAAAAGGAGATAAATGGCGGCTAGAAAGAGTAATTTACGATAGCTTTCATTATTATGCTGAAACATTAACTTTCGACAAATTAAAACAAAGAAAAGCTATAACAAAAGATGAAAAACCAAGATTTGAAATTCCAAACTTCTGGCATAGCTTCAATCCAAATGGGGGATTGAATAATTGGATTGTAGTATTATTTGGTTTTCTAGTATTTGTCATCTCTTTGCTATTAGCAGTGATTTCTTTTACTAATCCTTTTGATAGCGCTTTACTAACCCATGAGATCATACGGTTTGTTTTCATTCCCTTACTATTATTTATTGGTGTGTACTTAGTATTTTCCAGATGGCCTACTGATGTTGTTGGGAAAGTTGAGCTATCTGATCCAATATATTATTTGACTGAAAATCGATTAAGAATATTCTGGAATTTAAGAGGAGAAGAACCAGCCTTAAAAGTTCGTTCGAAATTACAAGATCCTTTTATGGACGAGGAAGATTTTGGTACTTTTCGTGATGATCTTGAGCAGATTGTCTTCTACAATTTACTTCCAAAGGTTAGAGAACTTGAGCAGAAAGAATTTTTCAAACTATTATAAAATGGTTCTTACTTCTTCTTTCTTTCTTTATTAGGTAAAAGTTCAAATTCTCATCTCAAGAGTGATTTTCGAGGGTTCTTAGTGAATTTTTATAAAGAAGAACTTGATAAATATATACAAACAAGACCATTATCTCAGGAATTGTGGAAAAAATCCATCGAAAGGATACCAGGGGGTGTTTCTCATAATATCAGAAATCTAGGCCTTCCATCTATTGGTGGATTTCCAATATTTATCAAATCAGGCCGAGGAGCGTATTTAGTTGATGTAGATAATCAGGAATATATGGATTACTGGCAAGGCCACTATTCAATGATTCTTGGTCATAACCACCCCATTATACAACAAGCTATCATTGATAAAATGCAGAATGGGTGGCATTTTGGCACTGTAACCAGAGAACAAGTTGAGTTAGCGGATACGCTCATTAAAGACAACCCAAGCATTGAAGAAGTACGTTTTAGTTCAAGTGGTACTGAGGCAACTATGTATGCCACTCGCTTAGCCCGTGCCTTTACGGGAAGGTCACTGATAGCAAAAGCTAGGATGGGCTGGCATGGCTATGCTGATACTCTTTTATATAATGTTAAGGCACCTTTTCTTGGAGAGGAAGGACCTGGTATTCTTCCTGAAGAAAAAGCTGGTATAGTGCCTTTCGATGTGAATAACAGTGATTTATTAGAAGATCTAATTAGAGAAAAAGCTAATGATTTAGCAGGAGTGATTATTGAACCTGTTTTAGGTGGAGGTGGCGGATTTCCAGTTAAACCTGAATTTTTAAAACTACTGAGAGAGATAACTGAAGAATTGGATATCATATTGATTTTTGATGAAATAATTACTGGATATAGATTTTCATATGGTTTATTCCAGAATTCGTTAAATATTTTACCAGATCTCACCACAATGGGTAAGATTGTGGGTGGTGGCTTAGCTATAGGGGTTCTAGGTGGTAGAAAAGACATTTTGGAGCAAGCGAACCCTCAGTTGAATAATCGAGTCTGGACTGGTGGTGGCACTTTCTCAGCACATCCACTTAGTATGGTGGCTGGATTAAAGACCTTGGAAATCCTGAAAAATTCTAGAAGCGACTACAATCGTATCAATCAGACTGGTTCTGCTTTAATAACAGAAATGAATAACTTTTTCGCCGAAGAAAAATCAAACTGTGTCACAACGGGATATAAATCTTTCATAACTCTTCATGTATTAGCTAAAAACATTGTAAATCCCGAACCAAATGAAATTGTACAACTAACTGATAAAAAGCGGGAAGCATTGTTACAATTAGCATTATTGAATAGAAATATTAGCGGAATGCATGGTATCGGAGCACTTTCGTTTGTACATTCAGACCAGCATATTCAGAAAACTCAAGAAGTTGTTAAAAACATATCTTCCCCTATTAGTAAAGCAGAATTTTAACAAGGATGATTTTACAATATCTCAAGTTGTTTTAACATTAAAGAAATCAATTCTTTTTTAGAAATTAGCGTAATTTCTTTTCTATTTTTAGCAATATGTTTAGCTGCACCAGAGAATCCCATAGAAGAGATGATAAACACTTGATTGATTTTAGGACATAATTGCAGAAGCTCTAATGCTCTGTGGAGTTGGCCTTTACCAACAATTCGCTTCCAATCCCGAATGATCACGCCAATATATTTTGAATTCGAGTTTGGTCTTGTTAAAACATAAGATAACAATGAATCTGCTAGGGGGTGTGTTAACATTTGCATAGGATGATGTGTGACAAAACCTATGGTTTCAAATACTGTAGCCACTAGATTATCAAGTGATCTAGAATACATGGTTCAAACCCTGAATTAATTCTATCTAGGATGGACAAGTAGATAGAGTATTTAATTACCCATAATACCTAAATAAGATACATTAAACGAATACAGGAATAAGAAAAGTAGATACGTCGTAAAAGAGAAATAATAACTTGTAAGGGCAGTAAAACCTAATTAATACCGACATTAAAGAATTTATTTATTTTTCTTAAAAAAGAAATTAATCCTAAGAATTGACCGTTTTTAGGTTGAAAGATTCCGTATAATCAATTACCGCTGATTGGCCTTTAGACGGAGCTTCAATACCTCTTTGCAAAATGGAAATTAACTCTCCTTTCGAGATCAAACCTATACCGATTTTTTCCGCAAGACGACTAGCGGAATAAGAGAATCCCTTGGCTGAAGCAATCATTACACGAGAAAGAATATCAGGACAAGCTTGGATGAGTTCTTCTGCTTTATGAATTTGATCAACACCGACAACTCGCTTCCAATCCCTCACAATAACTCCAATATAATCAGATTTTGAGTTCACGCGTTTTAATACAAAATTTAAGCGACTATCTGCTAAAGGATGCGTTAGTACTTGCATAGGGTGAAGAGTGATGAACCCTAAACCCTCAAATACTGTTATAACTAGATCATTCAGCGGTTGATTAATGAAGTCCTTGGTCATGGGTCAATCTCGATTCAGCTTTGTATTGAAAAAACATTTGTCTTAGTGATCTCTATATCAGGATATAGAGGTTATTAGATATATGGATCACTAATTTCAATCAGTATTTTTCCAAGGATATGAACGTAAGTACTACATCTAAGATACTGGAGGAGTAGAAACTAAGAATAGGATAATAAGCCGACTTTATTCATCTTTTCATGAATGCTTCCGACAATATTCGAGAGATATAAAATAAAAGGTATAGAATTAAATTCTTTTTTTGGAATCTTAGAACTTTAAAGGTCTTCATGATTTTGTGCAAACATAAATGAAATCGACCATTAAAGCCCCTGGTAGAATTGTATTATTTGGAGAACACCAAGATTACCTTGGATTGCCAGTTATTCCAGCTGCAGTAGATTTGTATATGACTATACAAGGAAAAAAAACAGATTCAGGCATTTATAAAATAGATTTACCTGATATTAAAAGTAGTCAAACCTTTTCCGCAGATAACATAATATATCAGTCATCTCGAGACTATTTACGGTCTGGGGTAAAAGTTCTCCAAGAAAAAGGTATAATTCCATTTGATAAAGGTGTATCAGCTAATATTACAAGTAATATTCCAATACAAGCTGGTCTATCCTCTTCTAGCGCTTTATGTGTAATTTGGATTTCTTTTCTAGCTGAGCTTCACAATAATCCTTTGACTCCGATGGAGATAACAAAATACGCCCATCAGGCTGAAGTTTTGGAATTTAATGAACCAGGGGGAATGATGGATCATATGATCATAGCTCATGGGTATGTGAATTTTGAGGAATTCGATCCAATTAGATGTACACTCCTATTATCAAAATTACCTGGAATAGTCATAGGGAATTCCTTAGAGAAAAAAGATACTTTAACAACACTAGCTACTATTAAAAGTGGGGTAAAGAACGGATTAAATTACATGGGAGTATCAAAAGTGCGAGAATTGACAATTGAAGACGTTAAAGGTATCAAATCCGTTAAAGGTCAGTTGGATGAGTTCTCACTAAATGCACTTAAAGCTGCAGTTATTAATTATGAAATAACAAAAGCTGCTCATTCAGAATTACAGAAACCAGCTAACATTAGGGATGATAATTATATTGGAAATTTAATGAATCAACACCATGCTTCACTTCGAGATTACTTAAAAATCAGTACTCCGAAAATAGAGAAGATGATTGAAGCAGCTTTGGAGGCTGGGGCTTTAGGTTGTAAAATTACAGGATCAGGTAATGGTGGATGTATGATTGCTCTTTGTCCTAATCATGAAGAAGCTGTGAGCAGAGCAATTGAACAAATTGGTGCTAATACGCACATTGCACAAGTCGCTTCTGGTGTTTCAAAGGTTAATACAAAGTAATGAGTCAGAAAACAATGGAGAACTCTTTAGAAAGAAGGATTCATGATTCTATGGATTCTCTGAAAGGGAGATCAGTAATAGTAGCTTTTTCAGGGGGAGTTGATAGTACGGTAATCGCATATCTTACTCAAAAAGTGTGTAAGAAGGTAAAATTAATCACCATTATTACAGAATGGATATCTGATTATGAAATTGAAGAAGCAAAAGGAATAAGTCAGTACCTTGGCATTCCACATACTACTCTCCAAATTAGCATTGAAAAGCACTTATGGGAGAATCCTCCAGATAGATGTTTTCATTGTAAATTACTAGTCTTTTCTCATTTGTTGGAATACTGTAAACAAAATAACTACGATATTGTTGTAGATGGTACAAATTCTTCAGATAAAATTGGTCATAGACCTGGATTGAAAGCACTTACACAGCTAGGAATATATAGTCCTTTGTTACAAGGAAATATAACCAAATCTGAGGTTAGGCAGATAGCAGAATATTATGATTTACCTATAGCTAATAAACCAGCAATGGCATGCCTTGCATCTCGTATTCCATATGGTGAAAAGATAACATTAGAAAAATTAAGACGGGTGGAGGAAGGGGAACGGTTCTTACGTGAATTAAATGTTTCTCGTCAAGTACGACTTCGTGATCATGATAATCTAGTACGAATAGAAATTGACTCCAAAGATTTCTCATTTCTTCAGAATGCTAATATCGTGAGTCAAATAGTAAAGAAGTTACATGATATTGGATATTCTTATGTTACCTTGGATTTGGAGGGTTATCGCCCCTCTATTCCAGTGAATAGTCATGAGAACAGTGAGGTTTAAAAACAAGTGAACAGTAATAGAACTAAATTTCCTTTCAAATATTTTTTACCTATCATACACGCTTTAGAAAAAGAAAATACACTTTCAGCTTGGCAAATTGCGAAATCAATTGGTTCCTGTATATCAGATGCATCAGAAGTCACTCGGATGTTACACTATATAACTCATTATGGAAAAATTATTTCAGAGCAAGGAAAGTGGAAAATCATAAGAAAAGAAGAAAATACTGATCCCCCTTCAAAAGACTTTCGTGTTAAATACATCCAGAATTATATAACCCTTATTGAAACTTTGAATAATGAACTACAAAGTGTAGAGGAGATAGCAAAAAAAACTTCTCTTGAAATGAATGAAATAGAAGAAAATCTTCCTTATTTAAGCCTAATAACCAATAAAGGAAGCATTGAATTGCATGGTAGTGGTCCCCGCAAACAATGGGGGTTGAAACCATAGTCTCTCGACTCTTCATAAGCTATTGTGTAAGGTTAGTTCAAAAGGTTAGAGTAGATGGATGTTTTTTCCATCAAATGAGATCATTCCACGAATGGCAAGCATTTTGAGAACTGGAACGATTTCACTCTCATTTCGATTCAGAAGCAAACAAAGTCTATCAGTTGTCAATGTAGGATTAAATCTCAGAATAGATATGATTGCTTCAATAGCATCTGTTGATTCTGAGGTTCGTTCTGTAGTTGTTGTACGAGAGGTACTTTCGCTAGTACTGAGATGACTGAAGATGGTTTGGAAAATAATAATTCGATTAAGACATTCTTCAAAAACAAAAGTTAATGCTTCATTTCTGGTTACCATATGATTTCCAATAGTTAGGTCTCCTGCTGAGGCAAATTCTATCAATTTTTTGGTCGCTAGTAATGCTTGATTTGACATAAAATCAATGTAATATAATCCACCGTATTCTACCAAAGACTCAGCGAGATCTAAAGTCTTTGTTGCTGTTCGTTGTAATGATAACTCTTCATCACGAAGTATGAAAGCAAATCGAATATTCCCTCGAACAAGTTTTTTCAAACGGCGGAGACTTTGGAAAACAGTGGCAGAATGCTCTGAATTATTGATTTCTATCCCTACTGATGTCGGTCCTCTAGGCGTTTGGTATGTAAAAACTAGGTCAAGCCCTTTTGTATCTTTCTCAATGAGTTGCCGATCGATCCTGACATTTAGAATCGTTAACCCATAAACGGGCTGTTGTCTTTCAATTGAAGTGTTTAATATATCATATAACACTCCTTTGAGAAAATCGCGTCGAACTGGATGAGGAAAAGCAAATATCTCTTGTTCAAATTCACGGGCGTACTGAGCCCATTTTTTCTCTAAAAAACTAATAATCTCGCTAGAAGTAGAAGCTTTCGCTGGAGAGATAGTAGGGATATCTAAAGGTTTAATAAAGGTAGATTCCGCCATCACTCTAGGTGATTCAGGTATTGGTTTTTCCAAGTCGGAAAACAGTGCTGAAAGTGCATCAATCTCTTCAGGTTTAAGATCAATCATTGGTTTTACACTTTCTTCTTTCGGAGTTACTTCTGATACCTCAGTTGGGGTGACAATTCTGTCAGGAGTCATTGGTGGTACTCCAGCCACAGCAACTGCTTCTCCTTTTATTTCTATATCAATTTCAGAAGTTGTTAACTCGTAAATATGCCCACGATCTTTAAATTCATTTAATCTATCTCTTAGATGACGAAGAAAAAGACGGGGGTTTCCATTAACATTTTTGTTGGCAACTGAGATGTATTCCTCAGAGAATGGATATGTTGGAAAAGGTGGAGAGATACCTGAGTCACGAAAGAGAGTATCAAGTCTAGCTTGGGCAAGTAATACAGCTGTTTCGGAATCTAATCTTTCTAATGTTGTAATATAATCAATTCGTTGTCGAGAATATTCTGGAATGTCATTTTGAATTGATTCATTCCAAACGACAGACTGTACCATTGCTAAGACAAGAAGATGCGGGCATTGGTTGTAAAGATTAGTTAGCGAATCAAATAAGAGTTGAATGCCATTGTCTCTCTTAAAACGGATGTATATCGATTCTAATTGATCAAAACTTAATAGTATTGGTTTTCTGGCAAGTGCGGAAATAGTTTGAATAATTGATAAAGCACGGCTTTCTGTATTAATGGAGTATGGAACTTCTAAGAAATTAAGGTCTTCTTCCGAGATTTCAACACCAGAAAGCCATTTAAACGCAGTCGGTCTTATATTAGGATCTAAGGTGTGAAATAAGATTTCAAGAAATTGAATATCAACATCTGGATGAATGTTAGCAAGATAATTAATCGCTTCCTTTCTCAAATTTGAGGAATAAAATTGTTCAGGCTCAATTGTGAAGATACTTACGGGATCATGGCTTAATGAAGATACTAAGCTATTTGCTTCTGGATTATCGAGAAAACCATCGCTTAACGCCCGTAAAATAATCTCTCCAATGAATCGCTCAAGAGGGCTATATTTTTCTTTCACTCCTTTTTTCCGTAAGCTTATCATAATTTCCTGTAAAATATGACCATAAATTCTTTGTAGATCTCCTAAAGGACGGATACTAATAAATAGGTAGTCACTCTCGTTCGCAATTCTTCTCAACCGTGCTAGAATATGTGTTTTTCCCACTCCAGCGTCTCCTAGGATCATGCACATTCCAGATCGTCCTGTGGATCTAACTTCGTCCAATGTTTCTAGAACCACACGACTCGCTTTTCGATTTATTTGAGGAACATCAATCACTTCAGCCTGCCAAGGATCCCCCACTGAAGTGGAACGAAATGGATTTACCTTACCCAAGATAATTGCATCATAAATCTCGGCCAAATTATAGCCCTCTTTAACTTAATAGGGTAAAAAAAGGGATTTTCTTCATAAAGTATCGTTGTATCAAGATAACATAAATGATACACTATTTTAAGTTTTTCACCTTTCCTTAAATTTTTTAGGTTTAATTTTGAAAAATTAGTGTTAAATCAGCTCATCTATTGTCTGTAGATAACTTTTCAATTCATTCAAAGTTCGGTCTCCCATATGGGCTATTCGGAAATTCTTTTCCTTGAATTTTCCATATCCTGTAGCAAACAAATAGCCTCGATCCTTAAGGTCAGCTTTTAATTGTACTACATTTACACCAAGACTATTTACACATGTTACGGTGTTTGATGCGACAGCTTCATCTGCAAATAATGTAAGGCCTTTGTCTTTTACCCAGTTACGAGTGTAATTTCCCATTTCTGTATGTCTAGCCCAACGGTTTTCAATTCCTTCTTCATTAACGATTTTATGGAGTTGATATTGAAGTGCGTAATATATGGGAGTTACAGGAGTAGCAGGTTGCATTCCTTCACGATCATGGTATTTTTTAAGGTAGAGAAAGTCGAAATACCATCCTCTATTCGGTACTGACTGAGCCATTTTTAATGCTTCATCTGAAACCGAGGCAACAGCCAAACCAGGTGGAAGAGCCATGCATTTTTGTAAACCAAAAAGATAAACATCGATTTCCCAATCATCAACAAAAGTTTCTACACCTCCTGCAGATGAAACTGCATCTACAAGTAATAAACAACCGTGATCTTTGATGATTTTATACAAGTCTTTGATAGGAGTCGTTACACCTGTGGAGGTCTCATTCTGGGTAATACAAACAGCATCATATTCTTTTTCATCTAATTTTGCTTTTAATTTTTGAGGTGATACAGCTTTCCCCCAATCTACATTCAATGTATCAGCTTCTTTTCCATTTGTTTTCGCAATTTCGTGCCAACGTTCTGCGAATGCTCCATTAAGGACATTCAATACTCCTTTTTTATGTACACTATTTCGAATAGCAGCTTCCATTAACCCCGTGGAAGATGATGTAGACAAGATAATCTGATTATCAGTAAAAAGCATTTTTTGAAGATAAGAAGCGATATCCTGATGTAGTTCTCCTTGAGTTTTACTACGATGGGCGATCATAGGTAAAGCTAATTTTTCTCTGCATTCTTTTGATACGTTTACTGGTCCTGGTATGAATAAATCCAAAAAATCTTTCTCATTAATCATGGTAAAATTCTCCTATAGAATGGATTTCAGAATATTGTTTCATTTTTCAGAGTAATTGATCAGTAGAGAAGTTAAGTTTATTGAGGAATGTTGTCTAATCCCTAAGTAATTATCAAATTAGCTCCTTTCTTATATTTTCTTGTTGACGTAAAAATAGTATTATAAATTGAGTCACAATTAATTTTCATAAGGCTTGATCGTTATGAATTTTATGAGAAACCTCCAATTACTTTTGATTAGTTTATTATGTATTGTAATGTTTCTACCTCTTAATATTATGCCCAATAACAGGTCAATTGAATTAACTGTTGATGAAAATGATAATATTTTCCAATATATTAAACAAAACACATCAGAGATGGAATTGTTGTTTACCTACAATCCTTCTGAG
>JBHLPQ010000339.1:0-2536 GCA_048939265.1 Promethearchaeota archaeon | reverse complement strand
AGCTTTCCTCTCAACCGAGGGGTATTCTCATGTTATCGTGGATGAGAGTTCTATTGCATGGGAGAAAGTTAGTAATGATACTTGTTCCTTACTTGTTGATTTATGGAATGATATTGTGTCTGATTCATCGTTGAAGGTAATTCTTCATACTTACCATCGTCTCACTGAAGCTAAGCTTCAATTGTTGTTGGATTCCAATGCATGGGCCATTGGTATTGATTGTATCAGAAATTCCTTCCAGAAATTGATGGAACAGGATTTATCTGGGAAAACTCTCCTAGCGGGTGTCATTGATAGCCAAACTTATCTGAGAGATTCAGATAACAAACTCATTGTAGAAAATACCGCTGATTTAGTCAAATTAGGGAAAGATTTGGCTGACACACAATCGAATCACATTATTCTTGCTCCCACTACTCGTTTGGAATTTGTACCCAGATCTGTCGCAGATCTAAAGCTACAACAACTAGGAAAAGCACTCGAAGAATTACAGGATATGTAGGTGGTTATATGACGACTGATCAAAAAGATTCATTCAATCTTCTGTTACCTACCCATGAGATTGGCTCTATGCGTAAACTAAACGCAACCATTCTTGCTCTTCAAGGGAGAAACATCCCTCCCCTCCATCTAGACGAGATCCGTTTCTGGTGGCCTAAGTTAGATCTTGGAAATCCAGAAGATGCCATCTCTCTTCTATTGGATCGACCTAGTAATGGTACAGATCTTCGAGACTGGGAACTAGATGTTTTAAAGCTTAGATTACGCTTCAATCTTCGTTTCTTAGAAAGTACCGGTTTAGACTTTGTCTATAGCGGCGAAGCATGGCGGCGAGAGATGTATGAACATGCTGCTAAAGAGATTAATGGGATTTATTTGGAAACGGAACACATTCGATCCTTTGATGATCGTTTTTACAAGCCCGGTGTTCGTGTGAAAGATGTTGAAATCAGCCGTAAAAAGCCGATATATATTGATGAGCTCGAATACACTCTAAAACATGCTAAAAAACCTCTTAGGTTCTGTTTCACTGGTCCATATACGATTTTTAATTGGACCATCACTCCTTCTAATGATTCGCAATTTCTCTTTGATCTAGTTGACAATGTTTTCATCCCTGAGACTAAAGAGGCAATCAAAGCAGGTGCTTGTTTTATCACATCTGATGAACCTGCGTATACCACTATTCCAGACGATAGAGATATCTATAATGAAGCGTATCACAGATATTTCAAGGGAGTGGGTAGGTTTGCAAAAGAAAACAAGTGTCGATTAGGGTTTCACACCTGTTTCTCCCATCGTTATGATATTCTGTTTGAGGATTTACCAAACACCCCCTGGGATTTTGCAAGCCTTGAATATGCGAATCGGGATTCAAAATCTCTTGGAACCTCCCACGCTGATCGACCTTCATATAAGGAGGGCTTAGAAAACGTAGTCCGAATTAATAATGAGGGTATTCGTTGTAAATTAGCATTGGGTGTTCTTGAAGTTCATGCAGACCGCCACTTCTCCGACCAAGAATTAGAAGCAGGAACAGCATATTCCCAATTACGTGACTTAATTAGAGATCGACTTCTCTACCAATCACGGTATTTATATGAGCAGTTGGGAGAAGAAGGGCCATATTTGCTCTTAGCTGCTCCAGATTGTGGTTTACGACCCGTTCAACGACTTACTGCTTTGCATACCATGCTTACAGCCATGGTTGACGGAGCACACGAAGCTAGAACCTCACTGATTAATGAGTTTGATTTACCTGAATATAGAACTATTTGAGAGAATTACATTCACAATGGACTAAAATTTAGAAACTTGTCTTAAAAATGTAGAAACAAGAAAAATAAAACGAAGGAATGAACTTATGGTTTCAGCACGACATTTATTTACCTCTGAATCTGTAACTGAGGGACATCCAGATAAAATGGCGGATCAGATATCTGATGCCATCTTAGATGCAATTTTAATGGATGATCCAGAGGCTCATGTTGCCTGTGAGACATATCTTACCACAGGAATGGCGTTAATAGGTGGAGAAATTACCACAACGACATACGTTGATGTTCAAAAAGTGGTTCGAAAAAAAATCCAAGATATTGGCTATACAAACTCACGAATGGGATTTGATTACAAATCTGTGGCTGTATTAAATACTATTCATGAACAAAGTGGGGATATTGCTAGAGGTGTTGAAAAACTCCGAATTGAAGAACAAGGCGCGGGAGATCAAGGGATGATGTTTGGATATGCCTGTAGTGAAACTGAATCACTTATGCCTCTTCCGATCGTCCTTGCACATGGATTGACAAAACAATTGGCTGTATCACGAAAAAACAAAGAGATTTCCTGGTTACGTCCTGATGGAAAATCCCAAGTTACTGTTGATTACAGTAATGGTAAGCCTGCTAAGGTTACGTCAGTTGTAATTGCTGCTCAACACAGCGATGAAGTCACCCATAAGGAGATCAAAGAGGAACTTATTGCGAAAGTAATTCAAAAAGTGATTCCTGAACGTTACTTAACGGATGAAACCGAA
>JBHLPQ010000338.1:0-2537 GCA_048939265.1 Promethearchaeota archaeon | reverse complement strand
AAGAGATAGATAAAATAGTATAAAAGAAACAAGATGCCTAAACCTTTAAAATTGACCAATTTATACCTTTATTTGTTGAAGCTCAATAAGTAAAGATTATTATTTAGCCCATTCCAAAAATAAAGTGTTGATGCTCCCTTATTAATTAGAAATAATGCTATTATCCAGCTCGTAATTTTAAATACATGCATAGTAAGGTCTAATATATCGTTTCATTCACTTCAATGATCTTATGTAAATATAAAATAATAATTACCCAATTGATAAAATAAAAAACAATAAGTAGCAAAACCAGGATCAAAATAGCAACTCAAACCTTTTTTATATTTTTTAGTTATAACTTTTAATTTTCATACTTTATTTCTGATAATATTGAATAGTAATCAGATCTCATTGCAGAGCATACCATACCAACATATGTATGAATGATAACAAATCCTGCATTTTATAACCCAACCTGATCTGAATCCTTAATTAACCAGTTCTGAATTTATTAATTATTTCCACAACCTTAATTATCTCCATCTGCGTCATCACTTGACTGATAGGTAAACTTAAGACTTCGTTGTGTATTTTTTCTGTAATAGGAATACTTAAATTGCTCCAATACTTATATGCCTTTGGTTTGTGTGGTGGAATAGGATAGTGGATCAATGTCTGAATTCCGCTATCAGTCAAATATTGTTGCAGCCGATTGCGATCTGGATGACGAATAACGAAAAGATGCCACACATGGTTAATGTATTCAGTAATCTTCACCTTCTCAGACTCTTGCTTTACAGAGGATGGCAGCAGTAAACTGTGATCGGTAATCGGTAAAACCACCTCAGGATGCTTAATATTATCACGATAGTATTGGGCTATTTCTCGGCGGCGCTGGTTATCGGCATTTAGGCGGGGAAGTTTAACCATGAGTACGGCAGCTTGGATTTCGTCAAGCCTTGAATTCAATCCTTTATAATCATGAACATATTTTGTAGTGGATCCATAATTTGACAAAGCTCTGACAAGTACAGCAAGTTCATCATCATCAGTTGTTACAGCACCACCATCTCCCAATGCACCTAAGTTCTTTCCTGGATAAAAACTGTGTCCTGCAGCATGACCGAGTGATCCGGTTTTCCGACCCCCACTCTTTACTCCCTGCTCATCTCTCTCACTTACATATATTGCACCCGCTGCCTGGGCGTTATCCTCAATTATTTTAAGGTTATGCTTTTTTGCAATATCTTCGAGTTCACTTGACCAACAAGCCTTACCATACAAATGTACTACTATGATTGCCTTGGTTCGGCAAGTAATATGTTTCTCTATAAGTGAAATATCAATATTATATGTATTTATATCTGGTTCTACCAGGATTGGCTTGAGCTTGTTCTCAGAGATAGCAAGAATAGTAGCTATGTAAGTATTTGCAGGAACAATGATCTCATCGCCCTCTTTTATTACACTTAATTCTATATAAGCTTTAAGAATAATACGTAGTGCATCCAGACCATTGGCAACACCTATGCAATGTTTAACTCCAATAAATCTAGCATACTCTTGTTCAAAAGCTCTTAACTCTTCCCCATGCACGTACCAGCCAGAATTAAGGACTCTTTTGATAGCACCTGAAAGATCTGGTTCATAACTATCATTAATTCTTTTCAGGTCTAAAAAGCTTACCATATCCTAATTATTTGTTATTATTAATTTTACAATTAACGTTACATCTTTAGCAATGGAATTTCTTATAATATATTTGCCCTTATTTGCAATGAATCTATTCTGTCTGATGGGATTACCGTACTATGATAAAGTTAATTTAATTGGTTGTGATTCAGGTCTGGATTCCTGCATAATTATCATTTTATATCAAAGCTTCGCCCTGCTAATTACATTATGTACCAGCAAGTTTCAAATAAAAGTTGGCAAATTACACTCATTATTAGATTTGACCGGCTAACAAGTAACTTGCTGATCTCCGGCTTTAACCTACTAACCTGAGTAAATGCATTGGGATAGAAGCCATCATCGATTTGTTTATTTCATCTAGCCTGATAATCACCCTTTTCTTACCTGAGAAATAAATTAATTCACCTGAAATTCCGGTTAAAGGACCGGCCATTATTTTTACTCTTGCTCCGCTATACAAAATATCCTGTACTTCTTCCAATTCAATATCCTGTTCGAGCAAATTTTTCACCATCTGGATTTGTTTTTCAGGTATAGCAACCGCTTTTCCATTAAAAGTAACAAATCTAACCACCCCAGGTACGCTTAGAACATTGTAATATTTCTTTTCAGTAACATTCACAAAAACATAGCAGTTAAACAATGGCAGACTTACCTTTTTTTTACGGTCTTTCCATTGTCTGATGGTAGTGTGCAACGGTAAATAAGCTTCTATTTCCATTTGCTGAAGCTGTTTAAATACTTTTTTTTCATGACAATGCCTTGTATACACCGCGTACCAATGTGGTATGCATATTGACCTTTTAATGGTTTGAGTATTGTATGAAATAGCTTGTTGCATATTACTTTCTAAATGAGAA
>JBHLPQ010000036.1:0-23667 GCA_048939265.1 Promethearchaeota archaeon | reverse complement strand
AATAACTCCATATTTTGCGTTTATATAAGTGAAAGCCCCGATGTCCGTTTTATATCCCAGCTCAAGATTTTCCTTGTGCTGAACCATCCAGTTGTACTCCGTCAGTTTTTTCTCTTTTATTGTAGCTATTACGTCATTAAAGAGTTGTAGAAGTTCTTTACTAGTTGTTATTTTTAATAAATCTGCTGTGAATTGAAAATCTCGTGGTGATAGATAAGAAATTAAATTCCTGAATTCTTCTTGCGGTCTAGTTTCTCCTCCTTCCTGTATTGACTTGAAAATATTGGTTACTAAAAAGTTCATCATTTTATTAGAATATGCATCCTTCCCTTCTTCATCAAATGACATTTTCTCCTCTATCGGAACCGCCTCTCCCGCTAATAACTTTATTGTACGTTCAGTGAACTCTTTTCGTCTTTTAACTTCTTCTATCAGATCTTCCAGAACATTGGTCTTGAGAAGAATTGAATCAAACGATTCCTCATAATTAATGAAGTTCATGGAATATTGATTATTATCAATATGTTCTCCCCTAAAACGTATTTCTTCCCAATTTTGTATTTTAGAATTGCTTTTTAACCACTTTTTCGCTATACCTTCAAAACTAGACATTTTCATAAGGTGATTTTGCAAGCGAAAAAAGAGGTACATTTTATTATCATGCTCGGTTTCAATCCCAATTTTTATTTCGCGTTCTATATCGTGTTTGTGAACAAATTCCCTGAAACTTCCTAATGATATAAGATTACCATTTGGTAACAACACTGTGCTAGGATCTGTGGTTTCAGTAATGGTTTGGTGGAGTAATAGAAGAGATTGAATTATAGAAGTCTTACCTGCGCTATTTGCACCAAATAACAAAGTAATCCGACTCATTGGGATGTTTTGACCGTACCCAAATCCTTTGAAATTCTCTAAGAATAAATTAGTGATCAACGTCAATCACAACTACTATCAAGACTCAGTTATGTATTAGAATAAATAATTTTCTTTGAAATAAAGAAATCTTCTACCATAGCAATCAATATTAGGTGTTGATGTCACTTAAGTAGATTATGAAAAGATTATAATTTAAGGTCATAAGAAATTCATAATATTTTTATAAAGGTCTGTGTTGTTTGAGATTATAATGCTTTTCCTTCAATGTAGGTCGAACTCTTATGTCTGATGATAATACCGAGGAAGATCCTCAAGATATATCAAAGCTAGAGGAAGAGATTTCCAATTTCTTTGAGGATTATATGTATATTCGTGGAGGCAGTCCCCTCTTAGGGCGAATTTATGCGTTATGTGTTTTATCTTCCCCTGATAAACCCTTACTCCAGAAAGATCTTGTTGAGAAATTTAAAGTTAATCCCTCCACGATCAGTAGAAACTTGAAAGAACTTGAGAACTGGAATCTTATTACTCGTAGACGAGAACCTGGTAGTCGTGAATGGAAATACCAAGTTGAACCCACATCTTTTCGTGAGTTGTTAATCCACACTTACGATGAAAGTGCGAATTCGTTACAAGAAAAGGCAGATGATCTTATCAGGATTCGAGAACATTGGGGTACATCACTTTCTGAGAAATCTAAGCTTACCAAAAAAGGGCAGCAAGCCCTTTTAGCCCTTGATATCTTAATTGAATGGATCGGTATAGTTGGGAAAGAACTCGATGCTTTTATCGTTAATCTCCAAGAACGCTTTTTAGAATTAGAAAAACGGCTTACATGAGATACCAGACTAACTTACTATACAGCATGATTTATAATAGCCTCTATTATCTTTGGGGCCACCACTGATGGTATGCTATGACCCATCCCTTCTATAATGAGTAATTTTGCACCAGGAATGACCTCTGCTGTTTCTTTTCCTCCTTCAACAGGAACTAGGGGATCAGCATCACCATGAATGACTAATGTTGGAACCTTAACATTTTTAAGTTCGTCTTTCCGGCTACCAGATGCTAAAATAGCTGCTAGTTGTCTTCCAGCTCCAGGAGGATAGTAGCTTCGGTCAAATGCACGACCAGAGCGTTCCCGTATTAAATCCTCATCAAAAGGTAATTTTCCATTCAAAAATCGCCATGATTCCACTGATTGTTCGATATACTCAGCTCGGTCTGATGGAGGTGGGGTGATCAATATAGATATTGCTTCTGGCCCTGGTTGAGGTAATTCCGGGTTACTTGTTGTGGACATTATGGAGGTTAAAGTACGAACACGCTCTGGATAATGGATGGCCATGGTTTGAGCAATCATTCCTCCCATTGACGCACCTACAATATGGGCTGCTTCTATTTGCAATACATCAAGTAATCCTTTGGCATCATTAGTCATATCTAAGATTTTATAGGGTGCCTCAACTTCCTCTCCTTGCTGAACCTTCATGATCATTTCCATTAAGTCTGGGATACCTGCTTCATCAAATTTTGTGGAAAGTCCTACATCCCGATTATCAAAACGAATTACCCAGTATCCTCGTGATGCTATCTCTTTACAAAAAACTTCATCCCAAAAAATCATTTGAGTGCTTAGTCCCATGATGAGTAACATAGGGGAAGCGTCGGGGTCTCCAAATGTATCATAAGTTATCTCAACACCATTTATTTTCACTGTAGTTTCTTCACTTTGAACAGTATCAGCCATACTAATTCCTTCTTACCACTTTAATCTGAATTTTCTCGTTTAAACGTTCTGAGTCTCCTTTTTTACAATAATAAAAATGTTAGGGAAAGATACCATTCCTTGTAAGATAATGCCAGTAAAGGAAGGAAGATATACTTGAACAACAGATGATCCAAATATATAGAAGAAGGCTGATTTTTTACAAATGACACCAACCAAGGATGCCAACAAGGCAATTTGGATAGCAGGATTAGGAACAGTTCTAACATCTTTTCAGCTAGTTATTATCGGGAATTTTGTGGTTATCTTTCTGAGCGAAGATTTGGTTACGGCTATCATACTGATTACAATCATTGTTTCCCTAAGAAATCTCCTTCAGCTCTTTTTTCGTGTCCCTTTCGGCGATCTCTCACATATTATAGGTAGAAAACCCATGATTTTATTCGGTCATTATAGTCTAACCATTGCATTAATCCTGTTGTCCATTGCAGACCACTGGATTTGGGTTTTGTTCTCTATACTGTTTGTTGCATTAGGTATGAGTGCTTTTTGGCCATGCATTTTAGCCTATATATCAGATTTTTCACCAGAAAATAGCTCAGGAGGATCTATTGGTCGAATATTTCAAATGGCTGACTTAGGGTCAATTATTGGATTACTGGTATCAAATTTGATTTTGGATGAATTGTTATGGGGCTTAAGAGGTCTTTTTGGTACTGCTGCGGTAATAGCATTCTTTCTTGGATTAGTTAATGTCATAATTTTACCAGAAGGGTTAGATAAAGCACATAGAAGACAAGCTTCTAGTATTCTAAGGGCGATTATGAACTCCTTTTTCTCCATGCTCTCCTCATTAAAACAAATGACTCTAACGAAAGGTTTAACAAGAGCTTATTTCTATCAGTTTATAGTTGCAATCACAGAATTCACCACAACAACTTTCTTACCATTACTTATTTTACAAAAGGGGTACACTCGTGGTGACGTCGCTGAGATTGGTTTTTGGGCAATTCTCTTGAGCGTGTGGTTTAAGCCTTTCTTAGGAAGATTAACGGATAAGTTTCGTTTCATTAATGTCATTACTGTTACTCTTATTGTATATTCTCTTTCTTTATTGGCATTTACCATTGTACAGCACATTTTAATTTTAATATTACTATATATCTTCATGAACGTATCTGTGATGACCTCTTATATGGCAGAAAATAATGAGGTCTCAAGAAAAGCATCTGTGATTACTCGTGGAACAGCTCTTGGAGCTTTAGGTTTTTATGTTTCCCTAGGTCGTACTACTTCAACTATCATCTCAGGACCGATTTGGGAAATCCTTGATTTGAATAGTGTGTTTTATGTTATCACAATTAGCGTTCTGATAATTATAACGATTTCTTTCATCTGGAATAAGCAAAAGGAACCAAATATAATTGTAGAACTTATGAATTCTCATAAAAACTAATTTTAATTTCATCTATTACTTTATTGATTTCTTTTTTGATTTCAGGGGGTAAAAGAAGGTCTTGGACATGTGGTTCTATGACATCTGAGATATCCCGTGCTTGAGCTACTTCAAATTCGTAATCCAATTCTAATGGATCAATTATTAATTCAAATAATTTTGCTACCTTACCTGGTCGCGTAGCACGGCCTACTCGTTGGATTTGTTCCCTTCTATTTCTGGTTCCTGAGGCAATAATGATGGTATCCGCAGGTGCATCAAATCCCTCATTAAGCATCTTTACTAAGACAAGTGTTTTAATTTTTCCTTCCCTAAATTGGTCCAAAATTTGATTTAACTCTCGATCATTCATCACTGTGTGACCTGTTAATACAGTTGTCTCTATTCCATGTTCTCTTAGATAAGAATGGATTTTCATCGCATGTTTAATGCGACTAGTAAAAATTAAAGTTTGAGAGGTTACGGAGGTCTCTAGTAGTTTTTGAATTGCTAATAATTTATTTTTTGCTTGTCTAGACACTTTTCCATATGCTCTTTTTCCTTTACGATTTAAGTATCCTTTTTCTTCTGTAGTTAAAGGGATATGAATCCGTTTGGAGTATATGGGAGCTATAAATCCTTCTCGGGCAAGGAGTCCATAACCTATCTTGTAGATGATAGGTCCAAGTGTTGCGATTACCAGTGACGAATGAACACTTCTTTCGATTGTAGCTGATAATGCCAAGCGACGTGGAATTTCTAAGTCCAAAGCAATATGTCTAAATGTTTCAGCTTGAATGTGATGCGATTCATCAGCAATTAGTAACCCAAATTTATGTGTAAAGAAACCAATTGTGTCTTCCACTAATATCTTGTCACGTAAAGGTTTAGTAGAGTCCTTATCCTCCTTATAGGCTTGTAAATCCTGTAGATATTGACTTAACAGTTGATATGTTGAGATGACGATCGGGTATTCTCTGAATGCTTTTTTCTGCCCGTTAAAAATGCCTATCTGTTTAACGGGTATTGAGAGAAATTTAGAAGTAAAATCAACCCATTGATCCACCAATGCTAAGTTTGGTACTAAGATTAACGTTCTTTCATGAATATGACGAATTGCATCAATTCCTATCAGACTTTTTCCAGCACCAGTAGGTAGTTGGATAGATCCATAGAAGCTATTTTTCTTCCATTTCTCCATAGCTTCTTGCTGATAAGACCGAAGAGTATAATTGGGTTCGATAACAAAATTATATTCTTTCGAAGATGGTTGAAATGGTTGGTATTGTAGATCAAATAGCGGGGGTTGGTTTGTGGTCTTAATTGCTTGATGAACTTCATTCCAGAAGTGGTTCGCTCTAAAGGCTGCCCAATAATCTACTTGGATTTCTTGAGGTCCTATTTGATGGATGCACGAAATATAATCTGCTTGGGGGTCATCATCAGATCTGATTGCCATAAATCTTGTAAAAATCTGAAATAATGAGTGAAACCATGTGTTAAACTTTCTATTCCAATGAATTCGTAAGCGGTCTGCTTGAGTTTCTACTATAATGCGAAAATCCTTACATGCTTCTTTCTCAAGTGACTTGAGTTTCTCAAATGCTCCTTCTGCAAAGGTGACTTGACACCCAGCTTTATGTAAAAGCTGAAGATCTTCCTGGGCTAATTGGGGGAACTGTAATTTGAACTTAGTTGCTCTATGAGTTCTGTTCTGATCCCAATATCCGTTGTGTGTCTTCCATTTTCTTTGCCAAATATTAAATTGTTCTTGTACCCAGGGAGAATAGAAAAATTTCCTATCATAATCCACTGAGTTTGTTTCTCGCTCTAAATACAGAAACATTTCTTCTACATTAATTGATCTTTCACGTTCTGACTTATAATGAGGTCTTCGGGTCGGGATCCATGCATTAATCTTTGTAAAGGGATACCACGGAAATTCTACCAAAAATGATAGATCCTCTTGAATATTCACCTGATATTTCTTTTTCTCTTTCTTTAGAAATTTCTCCCAGGCTGCTTCAGAAACGTCAGCTCCTTCTCTCCGAGGACTCTGTTTTCCACGTAATCCGAGGTTTGGAGAAGAACACACATGAGTACGAATATTATGTCTACAGAGAGGTGCAGAGCACTTACTACATCGATAAATCTTTGCCCCTTTTTCTGTACATTCTTGGCAGATTTCTAAAGACAGGGGTTGTACCCTTCCTTAAGGTGAGTTCAAATAGGTAAATTCTCTCTCTTCTTCTTATGAGAACCAGTTAGAGAGGATTTGATTCTGAGAAGCCCTTATTTGGGCAAAAAAGATGATCAATCCGATTTTGTTTTCAATTCTAGACGAGAATTTTCCCTCAAATATGACTTACTTCTTTTTTTCTATAAAGCTTTTGTTTTGACTCCTTAATTTTTACTCAAGTTATCTGTTAATTTCTTATTTGATGATGACCACAATTCTCACAGAAATTGTCATCTTTAAGAATCATTTCGCCACAATTAGAACAGAAACGGACATAATCGCTCAACTCAATGTCTAAAAAACTTTCTAAAGAATGTTGAGGAGCATCTCCAGCGCGTTTTCTAACGTCAACCATTTTTACTTCTTCTGGCTTTTTTAATGGAATTTGTAAAAGAATTGCCAATTGACGAGCATTAGCAGGAGCATGCCCATGTGGGTGATTGTTAAAATATGTAAAAACATCCTTTAATCCACTAGAAGTAGATAAAGATTGTATTCGTGAAGCCCAGGGAGTTAACTCTTCAAGTGAATATTGATAATTGTACCAGGGTTTTAGGCCATGACCATGAAACCTGATATAAGCGAAATCAGCTGTTAGAGGGGTTATCGGAGGCAATAACGGTTCATCAACTATGCAATAAGCGGCATTGTAATGGGATAGGAGTTCAAGTGTCTGTTCAAGACGTTTATGTTCCACCCAAGAGATATGTCGGAATTCTACAGCTAGTTTGATTTCTGGTGGCCAGTATTTGAGGAATATGCTTAGTTCCTTGAATTTTTCAGCAGAAAATTTAGGGGGTAGTTGCAGTAATGCAGGACCTATTTTACTCCCTAATCCCCCTTCGATGGTGTCTAAGAAAGGACGCAGCTCCTCCCAGTAACCTTGGTTAAAGTCGAGCTTCTTTTTATGAGTAATGTGTCGTGGGATTTTGTAAGAGAAAATAAAGTCACTAGGAACGGTTCTTTCCCATTTATTAACAGCTCCAGCTCTGGGAAAATGATAAAAAGTGGTATTGATTTCTACTGTTGGAAAAATTTCAGAATAAAACGATAATCGTAGTTGAGGATTAAGATTTGGCGGATAAAAGGGAAGTCGAGTTTTTTCTAGCCGGGCCTGCCAATCCGGATATCCAAATCCACTTGTGCCAATTAGGATATTTGCAGGCATCTTTTGAGTAATCTCCGATTGAGTCTGGCAAAAAAAATGATTTATATCTTTTTTAGTTACGGTTATCTATTCAATAAAAAAATCATCAGAATAAGAAGATATCATTTTAGAAGTAATCATGGAGTTACAACCTTTTGGACACACCCATCAATGAACGGACAAACCAGATAGAATACGTTTATGTGGTCCCTCACACCCATTGGGACAGAGAATGGTACTTACCTTTCCAGAAGTTCCGATACAAGCTTGTGAAGTTAGTTGACGAGTTGCTGAGAATTCTCGACAAGCAAGATTTCTTTTTTACATTTGATGGCCAAACTATTGTTTTAGAGGATTACTTGGAAATTCGTCCGGAGAATAAAAAGAAGTTGTTACAACACATTCGAGAAGGAAGGATAAGCGTTGGTCCTTGGTATCTCCTTCCTGATATATGGTTAGTTGGCCAGGAGAGTCTAATTCGGAATCTGGAATATAGTTATGATCTAGCAGAAGACTTAGATATCCCTCTGATGAATATCGGTTACCTTCCTGATATGTTTGGTCATTCAAGAGTTATTCCCCAAATAATGGGGGATTTGACAGATTTCAAGGCTTTAGTAGTTTGGCGAGGGGTACCACCAGAGATCAATACAGTGCCCTTTATTTGGAAAAGTGAAAAGAAGGCTAAAACTTCAATGATAACAATATACCTTCCTTTCGGATATGGTAATGCATCCAATCTTCCTGAAGATGAATCCAAGTTATCTGATGAAATAATAAATCTTGTGACGCAATTAGAACCTTTCTCTCCTGTACCTGCATATTTGCTTAATCATGGAACCGATCATACAGTGCCTAATGGTAAAGTAGCATCAGCTCTCCAAAATGTTCAAATTGAAGGCAAGCAAGTATTTTTGGGGATTCTAGATGATTTTGTGCAAAAATTACTACAACTGATGAAAGAACATAAGTATACACCTCCTGAGTACATAGGTGAATTAAGATCAGCTGCCCGAGCTCATTTATTACAAGATACGTATTCAGCCCGAATGTGGATTAAACAGTGGAATCAGAAATTAGAAGATATCTTAACTCGCTATGCTGAACCATTAAGTACTTATACGTTTTATTTTAGAAATAAGGAATATCCAACTTCATTTTTAGCTCAAGCTTGGAAATGGCACCTTCGGAATCAGCCTCATGATTCCATTTGTGGTTGTTCGGTTGATCAGACTCATGAAGAAATGAAATTTCGCTATTCTTATGCCGAGTCAATTACTGAAAGTATAATTGAGGAAGCAGTAGGAGTTTTAGAAGCTGCGGTTACACCTACAGATGAAAGTTCCATTTTGGTGTTTAACCCAACTAATTGTGTTGAGTTACCAATCTATTTCGAAATAAAAGTGCCAGTAAAGAATCCTATACGGAAACTCACAACTTCTGATGGAATAGAATACGAAGTTCAATCATTAAAATCCTCCTCAGACAAAGTTTGGGAAATGACTGTGGGTTCAAGGAAACTCAAAGCTTTGATGAATATGCTTCCAGGTCGCCAAATAATGGGGCTTTATATAAATGATGTAAATTTCTTTGATGGGGAACCTCCTGAAATTTGTGAAGTTCATCTATTAGTTGCTGATAAACCAATAGGGGACATGGATGCTGGAGCACTTAAGAACGATCTTCTTGAAAGGATTAATAGTAAGAAATATAAAAAATTCCATATTCTAGTCACCAGAGAGCCTGAACAGATATATGCATCGCTCATGCCACTAACACCTTGGGGATTTTCAAGAATAATCCCCAGTTCTGAACCAATGGTCTCAAACTCATCTAAAACATTCTCCTATTCAAAAGATAGTGTAAATAATGATTATTATGACATTAATTTCCATAAAGATGGGACTTTCGATTTAATAGACAAAGTAAATAATATTACATATCATAGATTACACCAGTTTGAGGATTGGGGAGATCGTGGAGATGAGTACACGTTTGGAAGACTTGAACCAGAATTTGTTAAAGTAAGTGACGTAAAAAGAGTAGTTGAGGTATCTGGGTCTCTGTTTTGCAAAATTAAGCAAACAATGAACTTAAATGTTTTCCAAGAAGTAGATTCAGCGCGAGAGAAAAGGATTGGTAAGACTATAATCCCCGTTAACACCACTTTCCGTTTTTACCGTGATATATCACGTATTGACATGAAAACAATTATTATTAATACAGCTAAGGACCATAGACTACGTATATGTTTTGATCTTCCTTATAAATCAAAGCATACTTTTACTGATACTCATTTTGGATACATTAAAAGATTAGGAGACCCCGTAGTAGATGAAACTTATATTGAGAAACCCTCTGGGATCCAACCTCAAAAACGTTTTATTAGGGTTGAAAATGAAAATAGTGAAGGAGCTACTACAATATTAAATCAGGGGGTACCTGAGGTAGAATTAGTCAAAGGATCTCGTATTGCTATAACATTAATACGATCTGTAGGTTGGCTTTCACGTTCAGGGATCCCTGAACGACCTGAACATGCAGGCCCATATTACGCAACACCTGACGCTCAAGAACTAAATCAAAAATATAAGTTCAATTATAGCTTTATCACACACTCTAAGGACGAACCATTTTCCAGAATTGCTGACCATTCAGAAGCATTTTCACTAATACCACTGGCCTCTTATCTGAATCATGCACAACCAAAAGAAGACTATTTAACTCCAATAATCCGTGTGAAAAACCCTAATATTCGAATTTCCTCATTACGAGTCCGACAGGGGAAAGTTTATGTCACAATTTTCAATCTGTCTGATGAAACAATTAAGTCACAGATGCAATTCTGCAAACCCCTTTTGGAATTAAGGGAAATCAGAATAAATGGATCAAAAAAGGCTAGGATCGAATTATCAGGGAAAGAAGTGGAATTATTATTCAATCCATTTGAAATAAAACTCTGCACGTTTAAATAATAGTTTAATTATTCGAGACTTAAATCCTGTCCTTTTGAGGCTAAGCTACTAATTTGTTGTCCGAAAAATCTTACCATTATTGGATTAGTGCTTATTATCCCAATCAATTCGTCCATTTTTTCGCCAATTTCAGGTGATGGTCCAATCAATACCTCTTCATTGTCTCGTACACAACCCCAGAAGTTAATGGTTGATTGTTTCATTCTTATCTTTGATGCAAGAACTTTATTCAAAATGTTTTTCGGTACTTTGGCAAAATTTCCTACTATTAAGGTTCTTGTGCACACTGGAAGGGATAATTTACTTGTCGCAATTAGTGTTTGAATTTCTGGATGAGGCATCAGTATAGTTAGTGATACTTTTGCTCTAGATGCCATATCCCTTAATACAAGTATAAATGTGGTTTCACCATATATTATATCAGTTGTTAAACCACTAACACTTTTTGTTGTTGAAGCAGAAACTTTACGTGAGAGCTGAAAAAGAATATCTAAACGGCGTCTCATTTCACGTATTGAAAAGGTAAGAGCTGAAATTTCATTCTCAATATTCTTCTGTTGGGTTTTTATCAATTCCTGAATCTCTTGAAGGGCCATTTGATCATTGATTCGTGCTTGAAATTCTTTCTCAATTGTTTCAATCTTCTTTTGAGTGGTATCACGTATTGAAATTAAAGTAATAGGATCATAAGCCAGTAAGAATGCTTTCAAAAAGGGTTCCCTTGCAAAATATCTATTGATTTTTCCACCAGTCCAATCGACATATTCCCCTCCTAACAAAACATCCATACATTCCCTGACCTGGATATAATTTATTCCTGTTAATTGACTAATTTGTCCTAATGTCAATGTCCCTAGTGATAACAAGGTCATATAGACCAAGCTTTGATTTTCATTTAAACCAAGGATTTCGAAGATAGTTTGCAATTCATCTTCTGTGAGAATTATACCAACCATTATTGTTCCCAAATATCTGTAGAGATTATCCTGAATGTTAATTGTGGATTAGAACTTTCTGATCATTCTTTTTTTAGATTTCTTGTCTTTTTTAACATCTATCACCTTACTAAGTTTCTCTCGAATAATTGAATCCCATAAGGCCATGATTCCAGATCCTAATAGGGCATTTGTATTGAAAAATTCACCCAAATCAGAAGTTAAAAGGTTTTTGGCATCAGCAGCACTATCAAGAGCCAAACTTACATTGGCCTTCGTTAAACTATTGATATTTGCTTGAAAATCAATCCATTTTGAACGAACGCGTCCAAATGAATCACTTTCACTTGTTGTTTCATGGATCTGTTCGATTCCACCTGAATACTGCATGGCTAAAGGTCTACGCTGAAATAATAGTTTTCCAAAGCCTTCTAAAATAGTTAGAATGGTTCCTTTATTAGTTCCTTTCTCTTCTACTTTTCGCTGAAACAGAAACTGGGCTGAGATTTCCCGAGCAATTGCCTTCGCATTAACATCAGTCATAATTTTTTGAGTTTTATAATCTGGATCTGCCTCTCTAATTGCATTGTAAACTATTGCTTCAAAATCAGGGAAATGAAGTAAATTGTTCTCAATTTTAAACTGAAAATTTCTTTCTTTTCCTTTTTTCCCAACTAATGAAGGTAATTGATAATCCCCTTCCCTGTAAGCTGCAACTTGAGAAATCTGTTTCATAAATGAACTTGAGACATTCTCCTGCCATGCTTGTTTGTTGATGTGTTCCTCTAGATCAATTTTATTCCCAACATAGATGATTCTTGGTATATTTGATCTGCCAAGTCTTTTTTCCGTAATTTTGTCCCCTACAACCTTTTGAACTTGCTCGATGCTATTCCAACAAGATAACGCTCTAGATTTATCGAAAACGACTAAAAGAATGTCCTCAATCCCTGCAATTTTCCCTAGAACCGTTCTAAAATGATCAAATATATTTTGTCCTCCAATATCACTCCCAAATAAGTTTATTCTGTAGGTTTTATTGTTCCACATATAGGGGAATGCATATTGAAAATCTTCAAAACCTATTGTCTCAGTATCTAAAGAAATTGACGTAATATTCCATTTATTACTACCATATCGTATAATAAAGCCATAATGTTTAGCCCATGATCGAAAGCCTGGATCTACGACGTAATTATCTCCGAAAGACTCCATAGCTATTTTTAGTCCAGAATCGGAAATATTTCTTTCTAAACTAGAACGAGAAGAATAAATTCTTTGAAGATAAGCGAGAATCTTTTTACCGAACGTAATTAGCGTTTGAGTTTTCCCTGACATTCCATCTCCTATAATGATAACTTTCTTGACATCTACATCAACCATGTTGTCCAGATCTATATATTTTGGCTGAAACCCGGTTGAGGTGTAGTCATTCATTCTAAATAGCACCTAATGAGATATTTTTTATCAATTCGAAATCAAGAACATATTCTCCCATCTTCTCTTTCAATACATTGATTCTATTTAAGGGTAAACTTTGATTCAGTTTAGGGAGAGGTAATAACTCCAAATCCGCTGCTAGTTCCTCAAAATCTCTTGTTTTTAAAAGATATTGGATTGTTCTTAATCCCATTTTCGAATCATCATTTTCTTCTGCAACAAGTATGAATAATGCATTTTCCTCTAAAGAAAATGTTCCAAAAGCGACCTTGTATCTTTCATTATCATCAAATATGATGAGGGAAGGAAAAACTCTGATATCTTCCCCCTTAGGGACTTCTAGATAATCCAAAAGTTGGTGATCTTCTTTTAGACGTTTTCTTATAACTTGGCTAGGTTCTAGAAATGGGATAATAAGCTGTACAAATAAGCTAAAATTATCAAGTTTATCTCCATAAAATTCAATAGCCTCTAAAAGGTAACTTTGGTCTTGTATATTTTGTTTAAAGCACATTTTATACGCAGTTGTAACTTTTAAGTTACATCTGGAGACATCCCGTTCAATTTGAGGTACGAGTTCATCCTTTACCATCCTTTCACTCAAAGTCCCAGCATCTTTTTGTAGTAATAACCTTGCTTCCTTCAATAATTGATGCAAAATAGTACGAAAGAGGGAGTCTGGATTGGAAGCATTCAGCTTATTCCTTTCTATAAGACCTGCAATTGCTTCGGAGGCATTCTGTGCTAATGGATGAATCAAACCCATTGGGATTGGGATATTTTCTTTTGAAATTAATTCTAAAGTCAAACCAGTTATGGTTGAACCCTCAAAAGGATTCTCTACATATGAAGCTGCCGAAAAAACCTCCTTTTCTCCTAATTGAAACACTACTGTTTCTAAAGTGAGTCCAGATAAACTTAGTCCAGTAGCTTTCTTTACAACATCACTTAGACTGAATTCTTGTGTAGCCCCTAATAATTGTTGGCAGCTCACGATTTGACTTTCTTGATATATAACGAAATCCAAATCATTGACTAGCTGCTTTTCGAGATATTCACCTTTTATATCTATCCAATTAAAATACAAGAAATAGATACTTAACTGGGAATCGCATTTAACTGCTTCAGCAAATACTTCATAAGCGTATTTTGAAAATTCTGGTGGTAGTGGGCTTGTTTCAAATCCTAGTGGTTTCTTAAGATTACCAACAATCAGAGGTACCATAAAATTCCTTATATCATCTCTGCCAGTCCCTTCAAACAGAAGACCAAGGACTTCTTGTTCAAAACTTTCTTGTTTGGTCTCCTCAACACTTGGAAGAACATCTTCTAGATATGATTCTGTGAGTTCTATGACTGAGTTCGCCCAGTTCTTAATCCAGTCTACAATCAATTCTCTTGCAACAATACCCCTTATACCAGAATTCTCAACAATTGTATTTATGCTTCTAGCTTCTACTGAAACAGATGGTCCTAAGGCTCGTTGTAATCTATTGTCAGCTTCGAGATCAGAAAGGATTCCTCGTAGTCTAAAAACTCTATCCCATAATCTGATTTGAGCTAAAACATAATTTATGATTGCTAGGGTATTATAATCAAATTTCAGTTGCGAAAAAGTTTTCCTAAGGGCTTCAACTTGCTTGAGTAGCAAGATCTTAAGAAAGCTAGCCTTGTTGATTTTCTCATTCTGGTTTAATAGAAGAGATTTCATTGATTCCTCTACTAGATATATGGTTCCACCATAAATGGTTTTTAATAATGTATCGTTAGGGTCTGTTGTCTTTTCTAAGCTTATTAACTCGGTAATGATTGAATTATAGTATTGATTTGCACGAATAAACCAATCTATTACCGTATTCTCAAGGGAGATGCGTTCCTCTATCTCTTGGTCAAATGTTTTCCTCTCAGCTTCCTCCTGAACTTCCCTACCTAATACTCTATTGATTATTATCTTGCTTTCGTCGAAAGCGACACTTAGGTAGCTTTCAACATCATCTCTATCAGCAAGAATTGGGTTTTCTGGCAATCTCATAAAAATATCAAAGACCTCTAGATCTCTTACCTTCTCATCTACAAAATATAATCCGCTTAATGAATCCTTTAGACCTTCAAAGACGATTTCATTTATTTTTGATGATTCTCTCCCCAATCCTGTTACTACATTTTGATAATAGCTGATTAGTTCTCGAGAAAGATCCTCCATTTCATTTTGCCATACACGTTTTACTGGTGATTCAATATACAGCTCAAATCCTGATTTGAGAATTTTTTTTATCCAAACTTCACTTAAAACCGATCGAATAATGGAAAAAGTTCGACTGAAATACTTTTGAGCTTCTTCAGAGGAAGCAAACTCAGGTGGACCTAAAGGAATATTATTCTTCAAGTTCTCGAAAATAACATCTGATTCAATCTTTTTAAGGTTGTAGCCAGAAGTACTTGAATATCTTGGACTTTCCTGGACTAGAAGGTTTAATCGTTCTCGGACAGTCTGTTTTGAGGATGTTGAAAGTCCTTTACTTGCTATATCAAGTATAAACTCATCATAAAACTTTTTTTGCCATGAATTAGGATATAAAGCTTCATAATACTTTCTTATATCAAGAATTTGATTTCCAATAGTCTTTGATGCCCCACTAAGGTCCATCATCTTGAATGACTGAAGTAATGTCTTCTCAACACCACCTCTTCTCATTCGGAGAATATAAGAATAAGCTAATTTCTTTGAAAAGTGATTGATAGTCGTTTCAAGGATGTTTTGATCTGTTTTTTGAAACATCTCGAGAAAGGAAAGAATGTCTCCTTCATCTTCTGTTTGTTTTAAGATCTCTTGCTGAATTTCAATGATTAAGTCTATAATTGTTATTTCCTCACCCACAGGTAAGTTTCTCGACCATTCAGCTATTTTAATACGTAGTAAAATCACCAGAAAGTCATTGAATGTCTTTTCTAATTCTTTTGGATTAAATGTTGTCTTTGGTGTTAAATTAGTAAGATTTGTCGTGAAATCATAATCATAAGTCTTCATCACTTCTATGAAGTATGAGTAGCCTTCAGGAGGATTAGATAAAGTTAAATCCAATCCCCCACTTAAATAAGCAGTGAAAAAATCAACAATTTCTTCATCATTGAAGCTAACTTCCGCTACTCGGTTAGCAATGCTAATGATCCTGCGTAGTCCCATAACTGCGCCAACATTTTGCATAAAAGAACGATGAACCGTATCCATAATTGCAGAGACATTTCTTCCTCCTCCAAGGGATAACTCAGGATAGCTGAAAACCACTCCTAACCTTTCATATATCTCTTTATGCTCCATAAATTCTTCAAAAATCAGCCTATAGCATTTTATTTCATCTTCTTTGTAAACATTCCAGATATAAGCTTTGGACGCTTCTTCCAGTAGTTTTTTTCCAGAAATATTCAGCATTCCTTCAAAATGGCTGAGGATTCTCTTCTCAAACTCTGGATAGGGAACTCTATCGGTTTTAGCTTTCTCAAGGAGCTTTTTCATAAATGGAGAGTCTTCTCCAGATATTTTTTTGACTATATTTCTTAAAATTATGTCCTTAAATTCCTCAGAGATTCCAAATGGTATCTTTTCTTGAGCTTGCTCGGCTTCATCTAGAGTCTCAATCTTCAATGCTTCTTCAACTAGATCATAATTACTATTTATGAATGAGAATATCAATGAGGGTGTAATTTTCCCCTCCGTGAGTTCAGGATGACCTTCCTCATAAATTTCCCAAAAACGTTGACGAAACTCCTCTTCTTGAAAAGCCTCTTCATTTTCTTCAAATGCCTTGAAAACTGTCAATCTACGGGAAACCATGCTTTGGGGTATTTCATCAAGCTTGAGGTGACCACAGATAGTTTTTAACAATCTAGCTTTCTCACTAACCAATTGAAGTTTTCTCCTGCGAGATTAGAAGTCTTGATTGCTGATCTCGTTGTTTATTCATGTTGAAGGAACGCAGATTCCGTGAATTTTCGCACCTAGAGTATTCGTGAAGAAATATCTCTTGTTAATTTGGCCTATAGTTTAAAGAGCTCATCCTACCTTAAAAAAACATTGTATTTATTACTGACAAAATCGAAGTTTTCAAGATAAATCCAAATAAAAGTCAATGTTATGTTTAGGCACAAGAATAAATCAATTATATTCTGTTTGGAGAGAGTTCATTCGTTTTCTCATTTTCAGATATCTCTCAGACTGTATCGTAGATTTGAGGGAGAGACACGTATACCATTCCATGACTAGGGATGATCCAAGAGTATCAGAACCGTGAAGTTCTTCCCGACAAATTTATTTCCGCGGATGTTCGACATCAGCAGCTGCAACAATACCTTCAACTTGGTATAACACACCTAGATGACGCATTTGTGCTATACCCAGGCAGTTTGGTTCTGATTCAGGGGGATATGCCAAACTCAATCCTACGCTCATTCATTACTCAGCTCACGGTAGCACTACTGATAAACAACCCTAGCGTTGATCTTGCGTTCATTGATGGAGCGAATCTGTTTCCATACTTTGAGATTTCGCATGCGGCGAGGAAACAGGGTTTGGACCCACTTAGGATACTAGGCAGGATTCAACTATCACGTGCGTTTAACTATCACCAAATGACTGAAATCCTTTACACGAAGCTCCCCCGACTGATTGATACGAACCCTCGTACTCGTATCGTTTTAGTACCTCAGATTTCATCCCTTTACCTGTCAAAAGAGGCGCTCCAATATCTGGAATATGACAAGCTAACGTCCACGTCGTCTATCCTCGAGCTGACGCAGGCTGTAGGAAAGCTGAAAAGTCTTAGTCTTCAATATGACTTGATTGGAATGACAACTGCAGAAAATGCGCCTCATTCAAACTATAAAGCGCTTGGAGGGACGTTTCTGTCACATTCTGCCACTGATGTCATTCGAGTGGCAGTGACTCCAGGTAGCAGTCGACACAACCACACACTTGTTTTTTCTGTCCAAAAAGGTGGACCAACAGTCCAGGTAAAACTCTCGTACACAACGGGAAGAGAGGAAGAGCATCAAGTACCCTTAACTCAATTTTGGTGATTTCAATGGGTCGAACTTTACCGTCTTATCGAAGAATGCTTGAAAAGGAACGTGCTCTTTGGCAGGCACACTACGCAAACCGTTTGCGTGAACCATATCGAACCGCTTTTGCAGATCTTTGGTTGTACGCTTTCCAAATCGCGGATGCTGCGTCTGCTAATACGCGTCCCATCGTTTTTGACAATGTTGTGATGTCTATGTTGGTCGGACAACACTCTGAAATACGGAAGCTAAAAGACGAATTGACCAAGTTAAAGAAGAAATTGATGCAAATCACAGGCAGTGATCACAAGAGGGAGACCTAGTCAACACATTGGAACTATTTCTATGTCCCCGATCCCTGCATGGCTCCACGAAGTTGAAGCTACCGATTGGGGGGTCAACACGTACTGGATCACCGAAAAAAAGATCATCAAAGCCTTTTATCCCCTTACAGCTGAATTCTTCCTTGCAAAGACTGACCGTTACATCGAAAAGCAATTGCTGAGTCATCCCCACATTGAAAGGGTTGAGAAAGCGTCGAAGTACCTTTCCATCCATGACCAAAAGTCGTCATCCGTATATTGTATTCGCGTCAACCCTCGTCAGATCCGGGCTACCTATGAGGACTTACGTAAGTATTGGGGTGAATATCTCCATAATGCAGATTTGAGCTTGTGGCAACAATTTTGCTTTCAAACGCAGCTTTTTCCATATGCTTACGCAGAGATCGATATTAGCAATGGACAGTTAAAGGACTGGCAGCTGCTTGAGTCCTACACTCAACTAGACTATCAATCTGTGCCATTTCGTACCCTCTGGTTCCAGCCCTTCTTCGAAAATCCTAATCTTTCTCGGGGAAAAATAACGAAGATATTGATACGGAGATCAGTAATTGACCAAGAAGAGGAGCCAATTGTTTTTGAAGAGCAAAAAGAAGCGGAAATCATACGTAACAGCATCCAGTATATCCAACAAGTTGATCCTGATCTTTTGTTCACACGAGGGGGAGATACTGTCATTCCAATTTTTGCAGAGCGTTCCGTAAAAGTGGGGGAAGGATATCTTCGCATTGGCCGAGGTACTCGCTCTTTGAGAAGCTACGTGCGACGTAAAGATGCAGACAATCGGGGCCACAGCTATACGTCCTACGGACGGGTCTTTTATTCACAACACGGGGTTTATCTTGATGGAAGTCGTCATCACTACGACGTAGGTAATAGCTTCATGTGGAAAGACGGGAATATCGCGGGGATTCATGAGTTAGTGCGTTTGGGTTGTAGTGATCCCCAGCGTATTGCGCGTGGTACCATCGGAACCACACTATCCGCCGTGCAGATGCGAACTGCGTATTACCGAGATATACTGATTCCCGCACGGAAAGCAGATCCCGAATCATTCCGTCCTGCTTGGACCATGGAAACCGATGTCGGGGGGTTGGTGTTCAGTCCTCGAGTTGGATTTCATGCAAATGTGGTTGAACTCGACTTTCTATCGATGTACCCGAATATTATGGTTCATAGAAATGTTTCTCCCGAAACTGTCAATTGTATGTGTTGTAAGGACAATAAAACACAGCTTGTACCTCTTACCAATTATCATGTTTGCACGAAAAGACCTGGTATCATTAGTCTTTCATTAAAAAACATCCTAAACCGCCGGCAGTATTACAAAGCACAGCGAAACGTCCATCCAGATTATGATAGGCGACAGAAAGTGCTCAAGTGGCTCTTAGTGACCTGTTTTGGCTATACTGGGTACAGAAACGCGCGTTTTGGACGCATTGAGTCACACGAGGCGATTTCTGCATACAGCCGACACGGACTGACTCTCACCCAACAAATCGCCTCCCGTCATGGACTGGAGGTTGTGGCGGGCATTGTGGATTCGGTCTGGATGAAAGATCCCGAGGAAGAACTGTTGTCACCTGATGAAGTGCGTGAGCTACGTCAAGAAATAGCAGACACCGTCAGACTCCCAGTTGACCATGCCTGCGATTATCACTGGATTATCTTCTTACCCCGCCGTCATGAACCAGGAATAGGAGTACTAAATCGATATTATGGCCTGAAGACGGATGGCACATTTCGTATCAGGGGGATTGAAATCCGTCAGTCAAGTAGTCCTCCACTTGTCAAAAAACTTCAAATGAATATGTTACACATCTTAGCTAAAGCTAGATCGAGAGAACAGTTCCAAATAGCTAGTCAACGAGCTAAGAAGTTCATGAATGAATATCGCAGGGAACTGGAGACAGGGAATGTTCCTCTTAAAGATTTATTAATAACGATTCGTCCTTCACGCTCTCCTAATGAATATATCAATCATTCTCGCCAAGCAATTGCAGCTAAACAGTTAGCTGCTTTAGGGTTGAACGTTGAACCTGGAATGAAGATCAGTTATCTTATTGTTGATGCTGGGGCAAAAGATTACAAGAAACGAGTGAAAGCTGAACAACTTTTAACGGGAAACGAGCAGTATGACGTGGATGAATATCAGAAATTGATGATTAGGGCTTATGAAAACTTGATCCCTCCCGAGTTCAATAAGGAAAACCCAACGTTAGAATCGTATTGGCCAATACACATGGTATAGGGTAGTCAGAATCTTTTTAATTCCCGTTTCACCCTTCTCTCCTTTTGATTTGTGTCTTTTAGCTTTCTCAATGTTTCTTGAATGATCGATTCTAGCATTTCCAGGATACCATCCCCAGATAACGCATTAGTGTCGAATCGGTCCCCCATTTCATTGAGTAATTCTTCAGCGTTCCCCGTTCTATGAAGGGCAAATCTGAGGTCTTCGGGAGTGATTGGCATCCGTAGACCATATTTTTTCCATTTATCCCGTATACTCCGAACGTGAGCTGATTCGTCATTCTGTTGTTTTATACTACCCCCAGAATATTGAACAGCTAGAGGTCTAGTTTGGTAGAGTACAGTTCGAAAATCTTCCCACACGTTTTCAGCTTGTGTGCTATCCTCCTCGAATTCTGTGACCTTTTGGTTATAGACTACCTGAGCTGCGATTTCCCTACAAAGAGCTTTTGTATTGGCCTCACTCATCAGATCTGTCTTGTACTTGCCATCGAATTCCCTAATAGCGTTGTAGACTAGAGCTTCAAAATCTGGGAACGGAATCTGATCTGTTATCAAATGAACTTTCACTTGCTGTTCATCTTTTTCAGCGTCCATTAAAGATGGAAGCGAATATTCACCTTCCCCATTGTTCATAATATCAGTGATTTTGTTCATAACTGTCATAACAACTCCCTCACGCCATTCTTCATCTTGAATATGCTTTTCGAGATCGACTTTATTCCCACAATAAGCTATCCTAGGTAAGTTGGAATCACTCTCTGATGTCATGATCCCGAGTGCTCTTTTGACATGTTCAATGCTGTTATAGCATGATAATTCCCTTGACTTGTCGAAAACAACAACCAAGTTGTCATCAGGCCCAATCATCTTAACAAGTACCTCCCTAAAGTGATCGAAGATTGTTTGTCCTCCTACATCGTTACCGATAAGTCTGATTTTGTATGTAGTGTCATGCCATAGATAGGGAAAGACATATTCAAAATCTTCAAGTCCAACTGTTTCTGTATCAAGACTAATACTCTTAATATCCCATCTTACGGAACCATAACGTAAAAAGAAACCACGCCTCTCGGCCCATCTGCTAAGATCCGATTGATCGTTCTCTGTAGCAGATGAATAGATTTGATTCAGGTATTCTTTTAATAGTCCTGCGAGAGTTATTAGTATTTGTGTTTTACCTGACATTCCATCTCCTAATAATATGATTTTAACTACAGCATCCTCCATATGGGTTAACATAACATTTTCTGATTGGAATCCGATCAAGCTTTTGGTTTCATTCGCCACTCTGTCAAGCTCCTTAGCTATGTTTTTACACTGGTTAAAGAATAAAAAAGGTTAGTATTTAGCTTTCGATTATTTTTGTCTTGTCAACATAGTAATTAAGTATGATTATTTACAAAAACATTGAATTTCTTCACGAAATTAGATTCCAGAAGAAGGTCAAACTTAGAAAATAGTTGGAATTTAGCAATGAAAGAATTATTTCCAGATGATTCAGAAGACAAGCTTACTCTGAAAAAGGAACTACAGGCGATTTCCCGAGAAAAGAATATCCTAAAGGTGATACCAAAATATTTTGATAAATTAGGGCCTTTTGATCCAAAAACAGGTGTATCCTTACTTGAATTCAAAACTTATCTAGAAGACCACGGGTATTCTGAATTGCGAAAGAATTTTCTAAGGGATGTCGAATCGAAGATCCAAGCACGGTTAACTGAACTTAAGAGAGTTACAACGGTCAAATCAAAAAGAATCAAAGATAAAGAGGAATTAGAAACACAAAAATATCGAGAAGAACGTTTAAAGGTGCATCAGGAAGCTGAAACAGCTCAAGAAGCTGTTGAAACTGATCTCGGTAGTTTGAAACAGATTTTATTTATTCCATCGTGGAGAAAATTGATAGAGAGGGAACCTTTCAAAGGATTCTACCTTAAACAACCTGTACATGAAATTATTCACGATAATGTTATCTTATTGCCTGATTTTGCAATTACAGGAATAGAAGAAACCCTAGGGGAGGCTTTTATAATGTTAACGGGAGTAGGTATTTATTATACGCAGTTTCGGCTACGCCCGGGAGAAATAATTGATGCCTACCGAGAAATTACAGGTATTGTGTTACCATTAGATATTTATGAGAAAAGTCAAGATCTTTCAGGATCACTTATCGATTCTGAAGCTCTACTTATGACTGAATATATGACAACCGTTCCTTTTTCGTTATTCAATGTAGAGCAAACAAAGCAGATGTATCTTCGGGGAGTAGTAGCACGAAATATATATCATCCTTATAAAGAATGTTTTGAGAAATTATTAGAAATTTGTCGTGATCCGAACAGTCTAGGTATTGAAGATGGATTAAAAGTGTTATCAGGAGGGCTAAATACAGAACTTCCCCTCTATACTAATGAAATATTGACAGAAATATACCTAGGGGAGTATTCTAGACTAATCGCTGGTATTAAAAATATCCAGCCAAAACTCGAAAAAATTGTTTCTGATCTCCAAATTCAAGGTCTTAAGGAACCAATTTTTCAGAAAATCCACCAGATCAAGAAGGATTTTGTGGAAATTGGGTATCCTCGATTACTTGACTGGATGCCATAACCTAGGGGAGATCCCAGTTGAAATCTATTTCATGAAGGAAGGTTTGAAACTCAATATCTCTTCCTTCTGGATCTTTCGCATAAAACTGGTATATCTTGTACTTATCGCTTTGAACTGGTTTAGTGATAGCAAAATCCTTTATTTTTTCATATATCTCATCTACTTCAGTTGTAGTTCTATAAAAGAATGTTAATAACCAACCATGATCAGTTTCCCCCCTTTTCCAAAAACCAAACAAGAAATTATCATGTTTGAGAATGATACAGTCTTCTTGATCTACCCAGATAGAAGCTCCAAGTGTGTCTATATAGAATTCTTTCACCTTCTCTAAGTCATTAGTTTTCAGAAATACAATTCCTGCCATTTTTATACCTCAATAATCATTCGAGTAGGATTGAATTATGTTAGATTTCATTCCTAATTAATCATAAATATAATCTCTTAATAATTCCTATCCTTATATCAACTCTTAATAATGATACTACTAAATGATGAAATTTGAATTAATTTTCATTTTGATCTTAGTGGTGAAAACGATTTTAAGGAGTGAGGAAAGAGGTAAAGGGGTTTAATTCCTTTGGAGCTCAATTCAAGTGGATGATGATTTCGTTAGATTTTTACATATT
>JBHLPQ010000337.1:0-2548 GCA_048939265.1 Promethearchaeota archaeon | reverse complement strand
GTTCGAAGACATAAACATTATTGTCGTAATCACTTACGATAATCTCAGCACTAGTATCTCCATCCAAACTATAGCTAGTGGTCAACGTTAATGTCCAATCCTCGAGTTCCTTGAGGTTAGACCAGGATTTGACTATCGCATAACCGAAATTAATAGCATTTGGAGGAGATTGTTTGAGATTTACTTCTAATTTTATTAGTTCTGGATTAGTACCAATAATAAACGAATCCTGTTGATCTGTCTCTGCACGAAGTTCTCTTAGGTGTTCTAGAACCCCATTCCAAACCCAAATTGATTCTGCGGAGCTTTCATTCGAATTTGAAGGGATAACGACCCCTGCAGTGTAGTTATTAAATCGCAATGATCCGACAGTGGTTGGATTTTTCATCAAATAGGCATTTCTAGCCCAAAGAGGATCTGTTGGAGTACCATGATTCTCAAAAAAGTCCATACCATAACGAAAAGTCCCAACACTTCGCCCATATGAATAAGCAATGTCGTAATCACCATCTTGATCATAATCCCACGCGTTAGGTGAAAAAATGGGGTCAGTAGAAGCTCGGTCATTTAATTCCTGGAAATATTCAAAATCAAATTTAAATTCTGGACTTGTTGGGGTTCCAATATTCCATAAGAGAGCTAAATGACCATTAGAGAGAATAATATCTTGTAGCCTGTCGTTATCAACATCTATTATAGTAGCAGAAGGATAAGTAGTGGATTCAGCTAGGAAACCATACATATGACCATCTGTGTCATTAAGAGGAACTTTGTTACGATAATCGGTATTCGCTTCATCCCATGTCCAAATGTGTGGAAGAAGAGATTCATCATAAGTGGTTGCTTTTTTGAATGGTTCTTCCTGGTACCATGGAAATACTATAACCTCTTCTTTTGTATTGCCCTGGGTAAGATCACCAGATGCAATGGTGAAGGTGTGGGTACCTGGGAGGTTAGTATAATAGTTATTTATCTGCCCAAATTCAGGGGATCCCGTATATGCTCCATCTTGGTCGTATGTATAAACAAAACTCTCCGTTGTTCGTGTAACCATGGTTTCCACTCCAGGTACGGGACTACTATCAAATATGCTTAGATGATGCAAATCCTGAAGTGGAACCTGTTTTCGTAATAGAGAATTCTTTTGTTATTCCCTCAATAAATCTCCATGAAGGAATCAGGGGTTTCTTGGATGTTCCTTGGATACTCCAGATTGTCTCACCTAGGTTGAAATGGGCATCTGTATAGGAATCCCAGTCCTGTGTGAAGGTTGGTAGTACCATGCCATAATTTGTGGCGGGGATCCCAGTCAGTTCTGCTTGTCGGTCTCTGTATTTTTTATAGTACGGGATCTCCTCCATTTCCTCACTATGAAATGCTAGAAATCGCCCATCTGATCCTCCGAAGATGATTTTTTTGAGCGGATCAGTTTCATTATAGGCAAATGACAGTGAATCAACGGTGACGGATGCTGCAATTGTTAGTGGCCTAGCAACATATGGAATTACTATCGCATCAACTCTTCTCGCTTTTGTTTCAGAAGTTGTAATTAATGTAAGGCGAATGTATTGCGCTGACATGATCTTTTTCCTTGCGAACAGAGGATCCACATCAAATGCTAATCCTTTGCCAGTGGTCATCGCACTTATGTCACTACTGTCTACTTGGTGCCAATTCACAAGGTTATTACTAACAGAGACGTTCCATTCATTAGGTTGAACCACTGTTTCTCTTGTATCAAATATTAGGTATACATCTGGGTCAGAGTTTCCATTAGACGCTAATTCCTCCCCTACTCCTAAATTCCAAGTACCAGTAGCGTTTCTATGGGTATTATTAACGTAAAAAGTTGTAGAGGGGACTTCCCAATCTTCCCATTCACAGACATAGACTCTGATATAACCAGGGTCGATATCATTCCATGTACCACCATAATACATTTCTGCATAATCTTCACCACCAGAGTCATTTGGTTCACCTGGGTTCCAATTAGTGTAGGTAACACTTTCCCCAGTAACCCATTGCCAAACCCCCTCTGTTCCAATATCAGTAAATCCAAGCCATATTCTATTAGAGCCTGCTAAGTTGTTAACAAAATTGTTCTCTTCAAAACTTCCAATAGTGACTAGATGCCCTCCTAGAGCCTCACAAGCGGTTTTTGCTGTAGTCCAATCTGTACCAGTGGTAAACAGTTTGTATTCATGGCGATTGAACATTTCACCACCGTGGAGACTATGGGGTGGGGAACCTGTGACCGCAGAATTAGCAAAAATATCAAGACTATTCTGCGTATTAAAATCCCAGGGTTCTGGGTACTTACTCCCATTCTTGAGTTCTGTATACACCTGCCAGTTCATTCCCTCACTACGAACCATCCAATCAGCGAAATTATCCAATGGATACGCTCCTTGCATTTGCCAGCTCTCGAAATTTTGGATTATCTGTTCCAAGTAGAAATCTCGCTCTTCTGTATAATGTAATCCCCAGGCTCCTTGCCCATAAGCAAGAATAATAGCATCAGAAGGATGATGTATAATAGCTTCATTCG
>JBHLPQ010000336.1:0-2549 GCA_048939265.1 Promethearchaeota archaeon | reverse complement strand
CGGGGATTTTTAAAACTGAAAAGCAAGGATGGGACGGGCATGGCATTTGTTTTTGTTGCAGCTATCATGGGGTTAATTCTGGGGGGATTGGCTTTCCTAAATTTGATTGTTAATAGTGGTTTAGGAACTTTTTTAGAGGACTTTTCGCTTTTCAATGCTTCTAATCAAATTATTGAGAATTTTTCCTTCATAATTGTTATTGGAATTTTGAGCTTAATACCATATAAATTCATTCAGTCTATTGAACAGAACTTGGTGGGAACCTAGATTGATAGAGGACGTATTATCTTATATTAAAGAAAAAGGAGGTAATTTCTCTTTTTATCAAATAAAAAAAGACTTGGATTTATCAGAAGGGCAACTAGACATTATTAAATTACAGTTACTTCAATTAGGATTCATAGAGGAGATAAAGCATTATGAAGGGGAAGATGAACTGAATCCAGTCGTTTGTCGTGGTTGTCCTCAAAAGGAAAACTGTATTGAGAAGGATCCCTTGAGTATAAAATTATATAGGCTTACATCAAAAGCTTTGGTCCATCATTAATCCCCCTGAACTCAGTAGAAAAAAGGGATCAAGAGGAACTATTTCTTTTCTACTAATTCCTCTTCTTTAATCACTCGGCGTAAGACTTTGCCAATTGTGCTGAGGGGGAGATCATCGCGGAATTCGACTTTTCTTGGCCGTTTATACCCAGCCATTCGATCTCTACACCATTCAATGATTTCCTCTTCAGTTGCTGTTTCGCCATCTTTAAGAACAAGATAAGCAGCAACATATTCATTACCCGGTGTCTTCGGATCTGGTAATCCAATGACGGCAGCCAGCTTGACTTTTGGATTTTCATATAGGATATCTTCAATTTCTCGGGGGTAGGCTTTCAAGCCACCAACAATAATCATGTCCTTTTTACGATCTGTGATGACTAAGAATCCTTCCTCTTCAATATGGCCAATATCTCCTGTAAGGAAATATTTTCTTCCATCAATTTCTTGAAAGACTTCAGCCGTAGCCTTGGGTTTCTTCCAGTATCCTTTCATTACTTGAGGCCCTGAAATAGCAATTTCCCCGTCTTCGCCTAAAGGAAGTTCTTTTGTTCCTGTTTCTAAATCTACAATCTTAACGTATGTATCTGATACTGCCAATCCGACTGTTCCAAATTTTCGATCTCTTTGGTTAGTTGGATTTAAGTGAGTGAGGGGGGATGTTTCTGAAAGGCCATACGCTTCATAAATGGTTCCTTTCGTAATTCTTTCGAATTCTTTTGCAAGTTCTGGAGCGAGTGGAGCAGCGCCCGAACCACACCCTATAATCGATGTTAGATCATATTTTTCAACATTCGGATGATTAACGATTGCTGTATAAATTGTAGGCACAGCATGTAAAACAGTTACTCTGTAGTCGTGTATTGTTTCAAGTATAACTGAAAGGGGTGGTTTTCCTGCTCGTGGATCAGGAATTGGTATTACTGTTGCACCGTAGAAAGCTCCGCCAATCATGGTCATGGTAAGACCATATGAATGATACCAAGGAAGTGCACCAATAAAGACTTCCTCTCCATAACGAAGTCTTTGGGGTTTTTCATCTTCAAGTTCGATTCGTATAAATTCATCTGCTTGAAGAACATTAGAGTGTATATTTTTATGGGATAACATGACTCCTTTTGGCAATCCTGTTGTGCCTCCTGTGTAGATTACGACTGCTAAGTCTTCATCGGGATTTATTCCAACATTGGGGTTTTTAGTCTCATGGGTCAATATTTCAGAGAAGAAGGAGGTAATTTCATCTTCATAAAATGGACTTTTCGGAATTTTTCCCAGAAGCCCTCCTAAGATTGCCTTCATTTTAGGTAGGAAATCTTTTGTTTGACAGATGATCACATGTTTAACTTCGGTCCCTTTAATTGCTTGGTAAGTGGACGGAGCAAATCTTTCGTGATCATACGCAAATACCATAACTACTTCTGAGTCCTTGAGTTGATAGTTTAATTCATCTGCCGTATAAGTAGGATTGCATGTAACCGCTGTTGCACCAGCCTTCAAGATCCCAAAAAAGACTATTGGATAGTGAGGAGTATTGGGTAAAAATATGGCAATTTTGTCCCCTTTTTTCACACCATTGCTAATGAGGTAGTTTGCCACTTGGTTAGCCATAGCTTCTGTTTCTGCATAGGTTGTAGTGGTTCCCATAAATTTCAGATATGGTAGGTCACCACTTTTTGATGCAGTATTTTCCAGGATACTATGAAGGGGTTTATTAGGATAAGGTTCTAGAGTTTTTTTGACCGTTTTAGGCCATTTGTACTTATGCCAAATCTGTTCTTCCATTTTGCATCAGTCTCGTGTACTTTGACATTTTTTAAGAAAAACACACCTTTCTTTAAATAATTTCCTAGAACAGGATTTTGTAATAATCAGATTCCTACATCTAGCTTTGGTGGATTTTTTGAGTGAAATTATTTTAGTAATCTCATTCTATTTAATTTTATGATTGGCTTCAATTGAATAGCTAAGTCATTGTTTTTGTAAGAATTTATTTAGTTCTTGTT
>JBHLPQ010000185.1:0-7618 GCA_048939265.1 Promethearchaeota archaeon | reverse complement strand
AAGCGAGATAATCAACATCCTTCACCCCATTAAGCATAATTAAATGATCCTTTTTCTCTTTTAATTCAAACAAACAAATTAAGAATTCAGCTTTTGTGCCTGCTTCAAGACCATATTTACTGATTTGAGTATCTAACACAGCCTTGATTGCGTGATTTTGTTGATTTACTTTAACAGGGTAGACTGTAGAAAATATTCCTTCATACTTAAGATCTTTAATAGCTGTTTCAAATGATTGATAAATTTTATTAATTTGATATTCAACAAGCTGTGGAATACGCAACGTCACTGATGGAGCTTGATCTAGATTAGAAATACCAAGTTGATCTAACTGCTTATGAAGTTTCTGTAGAATTTCTTTAATGGAAATTGAATGATCAAATATTTTGAGACATAAATGTCCTTGGTTATCGATGTCAAGAAAGTGATATTCCCTGAAATTGTCTCCTACCCCAAAAACTCTCTTTGAGTCTTCAACTGTCCAAGATAATCGTCCATTTTTCATAGCTCATATTTCCATTCTGATATCTATAACATTGTATTAGAAAAGACCTTCATAAATTTCACTCTTAACAAAAGCATTACAAGGGGAAATTTTATTTGTTAATGTTCTGGGTAACAAGAGTTTAAAAAGGGCTATCTTCAGTCATAAGCTAAACATCTTGGGGATAGACAATCAATGAACCTTCGAAATAAAATTTTGATCACTTTTATGTTAATGTTAGTAACTCCAGTTCTTCTTTTAGCTATTATTAATGGATTAGAAATATTGTTGCTATCAGATGCAAACGCTCGAGATTCGTCTGAAGCACTTACAAATGATCAGCTCGAGAATCTAGCTAGAGTGTCATCAGATGAAGCAGTGTTTATAGATGAAACTTTTAAGCAAATTAGTAATGAAATAACAATGCTAGATTTATATACAGAAGATCTGTTCAATGGAAAAATGAATATCACTCCAAGTCACTCCTATTATTGGGATCCTCTCGCAGAGTTTTCTCAAAGTGGTTTAACAATCCCAGAGATGGCCTATGATCAGAATTACGATCTAGAGATTTCTTTTGACGTCAGTTGTTACTATCTACCTCGTGAACACATGAGAGGTAATAATGATCCATTTGATCTTAGTACATACATGCAATACATACTTGATGTCTCATCAAATATGGATAACATGTTTAAAGCCCTCCATGAAGCCAACTCAAATTATGTTTGGATCTATGCTGGTTTTGAGGGTGAAGGGCATCTATTCAAAAATTATCCATATGCTGATATGTCTTGGTGCCTTGATTACGAATACTACGAAGGAACTGAATATGATGGCTTAGATTATGATCCCCTTGTTGAAGAATGGTATCAGAATGCCGCTACAGTCACCGATAATTCTACTGCATATACATCTCCTTATTTTGATCCAGACGTTGGTCTTATCATTTCCATTGGAAGGCCCATTCATTCCTCGAATGGTACACGAATTGGTGTTGTTAGTGCTGATATCACAATTACTGCCATAAATGACAATATTTTGGGTCTTAAGATCCTAAATAATGGCTATGCTTTTATGCTTGACCAGGATGGGAATGTTATAAGTCATCCTGCTCTAGATCAAGAAGCGGAAGAAGCTGCAGCAATAGAAGACCTTGAATTTAAAAATTCAGTCGAAAAACAATCTTTTCAGTCAATTGTTAATAGAATGAAGTTGGGAAAATCAGGAGTTGACCCATTTATTAAAGAAAACAAGAAGTGGTATATTTCTTATGTTCCTATTAACACAACTAGCTATTCTTTAGGAATTGTTGTTCCCGAATCAGACATTATTGCATCAGCCACAAGTATTCAAAATAGCATTATTAATTTATCAGTTCAACAAACCTTTTTATTCGCTCTTATATTGGGAGTGGTGATTATTGGAGTGATTGGAGTAGCTACATTTACGAGTTCAAGAATTGTGAGACCAGTAAAGGAACTGACAACACTTGTAAACTTCGTTTCAGAGGGTGATCTTTCACGAGATTTACGGGGGAATCCTGAAGGTATGGGAAAAGAAGTTGCGACTCTTCATTCAGCATTTGATAATTTATTAACTTCATTAAGGTTCGGAAACACCGATTACTATCGTGGAGACCTTAAAAGAGCATATCAGAATTATACAAAAGCATTGGAGTTGTTTTCTACAACTAAAAATCTTCGTGGAGTGGCTATTGCTAAAAATAACCTTGGTAATATCTACCGTGCCTGGAATGAATTTGATCGTGCAAAAAGAAGTTATGAGGAAGCAATTGAGATTGGTAAACAACAAGATGATAAACGAGGTCTAGCCTCTCGGTATAATAATCTGGGCTTATTATTCCTTGAAAAGAAGGATTACAAGTTAGCTTTACAAATACTAGAAAATGCTAAGAAGTTTGATGAAGAATTAGGAAATACGCGCGGACTAGTTACCAGATTAGGAAATATTGGTATCGTTTACGAACGCTTGGGAGATTTTCAAGAGGCTGAACGATTGTATCACGAAGCTATTAGGTTATCTGAAAAACATAATGATAATCGTGGCTTAGCAAATAGTTATATCAAGCTAGGGGTCTACTTTATGGTCAAGGGGAATTACAAAGAAGCTCAACAGTATTTAGAGAAGTCTATTGAGCTAGCTAAGGCTATAGACGATGTTGGTTTGGTATTGAAATGTTTAGACCGACTAGCTGTTATTTATGAGGAATTAGATCTATCAATGGAGAGTCATCGTTGTCGTGTGAATGCAGAAAAGATAAAACGAAAGATTTCAACCCCAAAAATGGCTCTATTTGTCATCGATTATTCTGGTTCAATGGGTGGCCCAAAGATCAGATCTGTTCAAAAAGGTGCCAAAAAATTGTTTAACGATCAAATCAACCCACAAGATAAAGTAGGTATAGTGCTTTTTAATTATACGTCGCATACAGTTCAGCCTTTAACCCCTGTAGAAAACAATGAACAGATCATTATAAAACAGATTAACACTCTTAAATATCCCGAAGGTGTGACTGCTTTTTTTGACGCAATTGGAGATGCATTAATTTTCCTGAATGAAGAGAAAGGAAATGAACAAAAATGGATAATTGCTTTATCAGATGGTGAAGATAATGCAAGTAAAAGATTTGCTATAAGACGATTCTCAAGAGACAATTTCTTGACCAGGCTTTTTAGTAAAGCTGCCTTAACTTCCATCCCTGATTTCATTGATGAAAACCTCTTAACTGTTAACCTGATTATTATTGGGATTGGTCCAGAAGTCCGTGCAATTGAGCCTGAACTACGTGAACTTTGCGAAACAACACCTAGAGGTAAATATATCGATGTTTCCTATCCACGAACAAGAATTGAGGATGCTATTGATCAGGCATTTGAGGAGATTTCGGAAACGATGGCTGAAGTTGATGTCGAAGCTTTTCTACCAGAGGAGGGCTGAAAATGGCGCGAAGTATTAGAGAAAATATCATTATTAGCTTTGTCGCATTTAGTTTAATTTCACTCGTCCTAGTAGGAGCTATTTCAATAGGGTTTATCAGCATTATCGGTCAAACTACAATTGATCGAAGCTCTAACGCGTTAAAAAGTCAGATTCAAGACAATGTTAAGCAAACTGCTAATCAAAACGCACTAATCATTAATCGGAAGTTGAGTAATGCTGAAGCTTTAGTTGAAGCAATGGCTGAGGAGTGTGTAAATCTATTCAAACCTGATTCTCCATTTAAATTCAGACAATCGTACTATGACTATTTTTTTGAATATGAACGTGGACAGGAATTATTTCCAAATGATACTTATCTTGATCCAAAATATGGAGTTTATCTCTCATGGTCGTATGCCTCATGGTATATTCCAGGATCAAACTCTTCAAATTATCTTCAATTGTTAGCTTCTGATCCTACCCTCAACGATACAGTTAGACGTGTTTCTAACATGGATTATATTTTCCAAGCCATTCATGAGAATGCACCAGAGATTCGATGGTTATACATTGCTTTTGAAACTAGTAATTTATTTATCAATTACCCTGGTAGTGTTGTAGGGGGAACTAATACTGAAAGAAATACAGATCCGTTTGTTTCAACAGCTGAGGATTGGTATACAGACGTTAGAAGTGGGAATGGGGATATTGTATTTACTGCTCCGTATTTTGATCCTATTGATGGGGCTTTACTAATCACAATCGGAAAAGCAATTTATCATCCTGTTCAAGACTCCTTAATCGGGTGTATTTTTGCTGATATCACAATTGAAAGTATTAAAGAAAAAATCTTAGATATTGACATTCTTGAATCAGGATATGCCGTGTTAATCCAAGAAAGCGGTCTTATCGTTGCGCATCCAGAATGGACCGCTCCTAATCCGAATGTTGATCTTCCTACGATAGATCAGGTTGAAGTAAATATGAATGGTCTTCCTGCAATCAACCCATCCCAATTAACAGTCATCACAAGTGGTTCAACTGGAGTTCTTGAATATAAACGTGATCAACAAGACAGATATTTGGCTTATACTCCAGTGGGCAAAGGTGATTATATCTGTTTGATTATAGTCCCTGTTAGCGAAGCTATCGCTTCTGTGCAGGTTCTATCACAGAGAATCGATACGCAGACCATCACCACAATTGTTCAAGCTCTGCTGATTATATCAGGTGCTGTAATAATCTCGATGGCATTAGGAATCTGGATTTCGAACCGTATTATCAAACCCATTAGCCATCTGACCCAAATTGCTTCAAAAATGGCCACAGATCAAGTCAGGGAGGATTTACTAGGAGAATTAGATTTACAGATCGATAGCGAGTTAGAAAAACAAGATGATGAGGTTGGTGATCTGACGCGAGCATTTAAGGGCATGTTAAATGCTTTAAAACAGGAAAAAAAGGGAGTGAAACAGAAGCTTAATGATGATTTTTGGGATGAATAAACAAACACCTTTCTTGTAACCAGAAAGAATGTATTCTTTCTAAATTAGATTTTAGGTTCATTCCACAAGATGAATGTGTGATCTATCAGCTTGACAAAAAGGACATTCAATGAACTCGATAATTTCACGAGTTTCATGACATTCCTTACATAAGAATCGGAAGCACTGATCACACTGATAATGACTTTCAAAGATTGGTAATTGTTGATTGCACGACATACAAAAGAACTTTTCACCTGAAAGAACTAATAGGTCATCTTTCACAACATCGGGTGTTCCATAATGATCAATACGACCTCCCAATTGCCCCCTACTCTGAAACTTTAATAAATCAGTATAAAAACTTGAATACGATAACCTTGCTCCTGTGTTAGCAATGTAAGCATTATGGAGTCGGACAATGGGGATCCCACTTATACCAAAGCTTTTGAACAATTCAGAAAGAACTGGTCTTAATTGATCGAGATCAGTTTCAGCTTCTACGAGTTCATCTTTGGATAAAAGTTTTCCATCCTTGTCATAAACTCGCATTGTCGGTCTTAATACTGATACAAGGCCATCCCGAGTCAAAATAACTATTATATCGTTGTGTGAATCAAGAATTCTTCCTGTTGTCATTACTCTAATTTTTGTTTTTTCTTCGTGGTGAGTAAGTTCTTTCAATTCATCTGTTAAATTCCAAATTGTTACAATCCCTTGATGAGAAGTTGCTATAAAATTGGCTGCCCCTATTTTTAAGAAAGAACCCTGTGAGATCTTTTTACCAATATTCACAGTCCTCTCCAATTTTCCAAGTTTATCTAGGAAATGTATCCGCCCTTCTGATTCCATTACAATAGCTCTGGTGTGATTTTTGCTACTAATGTCTCCTATTATAGCTGAGACAATTTGAGAGGGAAAAGATTTCCGCCAAAGGATTTCCCCAGTGTTTTTTAGCAATACGACGGCGTTTACTTGAGCAACAGCTACTAAAACCTCTGATGTTTTATCCTTATCAAAATTTCCCAAGGATAAGCTTTTAACTGGTTTTTCTAAATCAATTTGCCAAATAAGATCACCAGCCATATCAATGGCTCGTACAACTCCATCAATACTCCCACTAATTAGAGATTTCTGATTTTTTTGAGTTATGGATCCGATAGCAAGACTAGTGAATTTGGATGACCAGTCTAAAACATGATGTCTTTTCCCATCAGCCCCATAAATGTATAAATAGTCATCGTAACAGCTAAGTACCAATTGAGGGATATCCTGTGTTATCTGGCCAATAGAGACCCCATAGCACTGAGCTGGCGTCTTAAATGACGAGACTTTTTCTATATTAACCATAACAGTAGTTGACTCTTTTTGTGTTATTCCCGAATTTACCATTTCTATTTCTACCAATGGATTATTTTGCTATTTGAGCTTTAATAAGCCGTTAACATTTAAATGCTATTAGATACAGGAAAAACTTCATTCTATAATAAACTGGTGATGATGAATCTGTAGCCAGACCCCCTCACCAGCTCTTGATAATCTCTTTAACTTCTCCCAAGTCTAAATAATCATTCATTAATGTCAGTTGTTGGAGATCTGTTGGAATAAATTGATCAAATTTCCGCCACACAAAGATTTCATCCTCTTTAACAAGCTCAGCGGGAGATTCAATTCTGATACATAACTTATTTATCTCTAATTCAAGGCTTTCTCTTGATTGATCCTCCGCTTCAAATAAGAAAAAATGTGGAGATTGTTCACTTATACTTCGAATTCCTAATTCCTCAGAATGTAATTCTAATATTCTTCTGATAGTTCGAAATGAAATTGACCCAGCCCAGGGGAGAAGGACAAATTTGTGGCCTGCAAGCTGGAAAAGAGCGTGTTTATCCATTTCTACTTCTCGGGCTAGTGTTCTAACCTGTTGAATCCGTTCAATAGCACCTGGCTGCAAATATGGATAGATTTTCTCCTCAAACAGGATTTCCCGCATTTTTTGAAGAACTCTAGTATGAACTGGCGCGATACCTCCAGGCCAAAAATAACGCGTTCTACCACCGACTTTCGATACAATTATCACTTTCTGGTCAGGATATATCTCTTTAACTTCCCATGTATAGCCAGCCAACGGGAAACGATCACCTGGTAGGAATAATTGGCCGATTTTACCAATCTCATCAAATTCATCTGTGTTCTTTACTGTCCATTCCACGACATCTGGGAAGACCGCATAGAATCGGTAATTGCGGACCACTCGTTCACCATCTAAACCGACAATTAATCCTCCATCCTCTAGCTGTTCTATGTGGTTTAATTCAATAAGGTGATGTATAAGAGTTCTGTAATCGTCTTGCGAAACGTATTGGAAAGGTGTTAAGGATAGGACTCGCTGGGCAAGGGATTGAGGAGAGAGCTCACCTGCTGAGGCTAGAGAGCTCATTGTTTGGTGATAGAGTAAACTAAAGGGGGATCTTAACTCCCGTATAGGTTCTATCCAGCGATCTTCTAGATATAGATTAATAATTGCAATGGACTGAATCAGTTCCCAAGGAATTAAATATGGTAATGGTTTGTTATCGGAGGGCTCTTCTTCTGAATGGACAAAAAGGATTTCAGAAACATCTTTCTCTTTTCTCCCTGATCGCCCAAGACGTTGTAAGAAACTAGATACTGTACGGGGGGATCCAATTTGTATAATTCTCTCCAG
>JBHLPQ010000184.1:0-7624 GCA_048939265.1 Promethearchaeota archaeon | reverse complement strand
TTCAACGAGCACGAGAACGAAATATTATCATTCCCACATTTGAAGAACAGAAATTTCCCTCTAAAATGGTGCCAGTATCTATTAAGGATGAATTAAGTAGCATCAGCTTATGGGAAGTTCATCCACGCAATTTATTCAGAATAACTTGGAAGAATGAACCAAAGGAATTTGGTGGTGCTTTTTCTAATATCACTAATTATATTGAATTACCTCCGGAATTAACTGGTGTTGAACCAAGAATAATAGCTTTGGTGGGAAAATGGTTTCCGACTGGATCACACAAGGTTGGTGCAACTTTTGGATGTCTTGTACCACGTCTAGTCACAGGTCAATTTGATCCCATATCCCAAAAGGCTATTTGGCCATCTACAGGGAATTATTGTCGTGGAGGTGCTTATGATGCAACCTTGTTAGCTTGTGAATCTGTGGCAATATTACCAGAAGAAATGTCCCGAGAGAGATTTGAATGGTTGAATACGGTAGCTGGGGAAGTAATTGCTACTCCTGGTGGAGAAAGTAATGTCAAAGAAATTTTTGATAAAAGTAATGAACTAAAAAGAGCACGAGAAGATAAAGTTGTTGTTTTTAACCAATTTGACGAGTTTGGGAATCATCTATGGCACTATGAAGTAACTGGAAATGCAATGAAGGAAGTCCTTGATAAAGAACTTAAAGGAGATACTTATAGAGGTGTTTGTTTAACAACAGGCTCTGCAGGTACTATTGGGTGTGGGGATTTTCTGAAAGAACATTACCCAACTAGTAAGATCGCAGCAGGAGAGTCACTCCAATGTCCCACTCTCTTACTTAATGGATATGGCTATCATCGGATTGAAGGGATAGGGGATAAACATGTTCCTTGGATTCATAATGTCAAAAATACTGATATGGTGATTGCTATAGATGATCGTGATTGTATGAACTTAGTTCGTCTCTTTAACGAACCCGTTGGACATGCATATCTTCGAGATCAGGGGGTTTCTGAAGACTTAGTCAGTCAACTGCATCTCTTAGGCATCTCCAGTATTGCCAATGTTCTCATGGCGATCAAGTTCGCAAAATATTATGAACTAACACGAAAAGATGTAATTTTAACGGTTTTTACTGATTCCATGGAATTATATGGATCAAGAGTGAAAGAGCTGAGAGCTGAATATGGAGACTATAATGAACGAACTGCTGCAGCTGATTTTCATCGGTCTTTACACGGAATACGAACTGATAGTATGGCTGAACTCCGTTATATTGAACGGAAAAGAATCCACCACCTCAAGTATTTCACTTGGATTGAGCAGCAAGGTAAGTCTACAGAGGAATTAGACAGACAGTGGCATGATTATGATAACTACTGGCGTTCTATTAATATGTTAACATCTAAGATTGATATGTTAATCGAAGAATTCAATGAAAAAGTTGGGCTTTGACAATGAAAATAGAATTTCCAACAGAGTTTAGTGAAATGGATAATGAACTCCCTTCATTTGAGAAACCTGAATTTATCTCATTAATGGGTCAATTTACAAAGCGAGCAGAACAATTAAAACCAAAGATTGAATCTGCCCTGGGTTCCTTTGACCAGCTTGGGATCGTTGGAATTGGTGGGTCGCAGGTACAACCCTTCATCCTTTCTCCGTTTGCTTCAGTAGCAGTGACTCACCTCGAAGTTCCTGATCCTTATATTTTAAGGAAATTTCTTTCATCAGAACCTGAGACCACTCGGGTTCTCTATTTATCACGGTCGGGTTCAACTAAGGAGATTTTAAGTTTTATTCCGTATTTATACGAATTTCCTTCATTAGCGGTTACAAATGGTGATCCTTTATTAAAAATCGCAAAAGAATTCGGATGGTTTTTTATCACTGTTAGTTATGATGTTTCAGGCCGTTTCGCAATACAGAATGAACTGGGAGTTGTCCCAATGATCGCAATGGGGCTAGATCCGAAACTATTTCTCACTGCTTTGAAAAAGAGTTATGACTCAAATTTTAAGCGGGATTCATTAGCAGATAGCGTTGCAAAGTGTCTTTATAATTTGGAATTGTCTGAATATTCGAAAATACGTATACTTCCATCTGGATTCTTTACTCAGGGTTTTGGCATTCTTCTTACTCAATTAGTAAATGAATCTGTTCCAAAGAAAAAAGATGATTCAATCGATGCTTCTCTTCATATAATGCCTCGGAGTGCACATTCCGATGTTCAACGTTGGTTTGGAGGAGTGAGCGATTCGACTCTCCTAAGTATAACATCTACCAAATATCTTGACGATTATCCACCCTCGGACTACCCGAAATTTCTTAAGGATTCAATCCCAGGTTTAAAAGCAGATATGGGGCATCATCTCAATATAACCTCTCATGCGATTGAGGATACCTTTCCAGGGCCAGTGATTAAGCTGATTTTAGATAACGATTCCCTAGAAGAAGTTGCTACCGCTGTTGGATTCTTTCATACTGTCATTATACGGCTATGTCAATTGAAAGGGGCGAATCCTTTCAACCAACCTGCAGTACAGGAATATAAAAACAGAGCAGCTGAACTTTATAAGAAGATAAAGTAATTATAAATAGCCCATCATTCATCAATATATTATTTGAAACCATAGCGGAGTTTGAATTTTGAATATTTTTACTGTGTCAAATCATTCTAATCCTATTTTTTAATTATAGTATTAATTCGAAAACCAAAAAGAAGATCAGGTAGCTTCTAGGTTCTTTATTAGAAGCAGGTTTCTTAAAATTACAGAGAAAGGTTGGGTTATGTATGGCGAAGATTCTGGATGTAATAAAATATCTTGAAAAAAATGCTTCACTAAGAGATATTTTGAGACTTCACGCGTTAATGGGGGATGGGAAATCAAAACTAGAGTTAATCAACTATTATTATAAGCTCCAATTGCCTTCAGGGGCATTTCCTTACAGATTTCAGGAGGAGAGTATCCCTTCTTTAATGCACACCTATCGAGCATATCACCTTCTAAAAGAAGTAAGCAACACAGAAGAATTGGCTAACAAGTGTATTGAACATCTAGTACAGTTCTTAGAAGTCTCTCAGAAAGAGAATGGTTCATGGAATGAAGATGAACGTTTATTATCTATTCCTGATCTTCCCCCCTGGATGAATCCTAAAAATAAAAATGTAGAGACTTTAACAACTGCTTACTGTGGCACTATTATGATAATTGAAAAACCTTCATCAATAATAACTCAAAATGCTGTTAACTATTTGAAAAAGTATCGAAAATACGATGGGGCATTCGAGGGATTCCTACATACGACATGGATTGCGGGTGTTGCTTTCTTGGGTTATTATGGTACTTTCAATGTAACTGGTAGGGAAATGATTTCCGTGATTGATGATATATTAGATCAAGACCATCCTGGGTCAGTTATTCAGTGGATTGCAGCATCTTTATTATTATTTGGATTCAAACCTGAGACTTTACCTCTATTATCTCGCGCTTTAGATATTCTAGCAAAAAAACAGCAACCAAATGGATTATGGAGTTCAGAAGACAAAGGCCGAGATATACAAACGACTGTGGACTGTTTGATAACCCTTCATATGGCCGATCGAATCTATTTTTAGAACGCTCAAATAATCTAAGATAAACAATGATGTAGCGTTAGCTCAACTAGGGCAGCTGAACTTTATAAGAAGCTATAGTAACTTTTATTCTGAAGCACTGCGAGCTTTCGACCATAGACAGCGGTATGAATATAATAATTACAGGGATTCTATAAGATTGTTAACACAGTTGAATAAATCCTTAGCTCCTTCAGAGAATGGTAGAAATTATTAAATTTCCACCAAATGCTGTTTCATCGCCAACACAGCCACAGAGAGTGATTATCAATCCGAGGAGGATAATTATGAATATTAATGTTCGTAAACTAACATTCTTCATTCTATCTCAACTCCTTTCATTATTTTCTTATTGATTTAACGAAAGCATGTAATCTTATAAATTTTATATGACTAAAATTGACGTCAAATTGATGTTGTTATCAAGTAAAGCTAAGCAAATTTCCAAATCCCTGAAAATTAATTAAACGTTTTAGAGATTTTATTTAAAAGAGGAGGATTAAATCAGAAGTCTCTAGCCTCTGAAATATGCGTCTCTGAAATGACAATGTCTCAGATTATCTCACGACTTGAAACCAAGCAGCTTGTTATTCCTATATTTTCTAATTTCCAATTGGAACAATTTATGGTTCTTCTATTGCGATAGAGAGTGTATTAAATGTTTCGTAGTCAAGGTTTTGCCCCTTCATTCTTTTCCAAAGGTGAAGAATCTCGTAACTTAGCGTAGTGGCTAGTAGTAACCCTAGCACTGAAGGGATGAGTAAGGTTTCAATGAATTCATTTCTTGGATAGCGTTGTCTATACTCTCCCCTTTCATAATCCCCCAGTTTATATTCTAAACCATCTCCTGATTGCCAGTTAATATCTTTTGAAATGTTATAAGGAACATAGTGATATTCAGCAAGTAAAATAACAATAAATATGACTGTTACAACAACTACACTTTGTGCATATAAGCGAGCGAATGTAGGTAATTGTACAACCGAATATTCTTCTTTTCTAAAAAAGTGTGTGAATGCAGGTAATCCTGTAGCTCCAAATGTTACCATTAACCTTGCCACATGGATACTTGTAAATCCAAAAATAACGCCAAAACCGAAAATCCCTAGTAAATAGAATTCATAGTTTTTTTCCGAGAGGCTCTTGCGTAAAATATCACTCGTAAATAGATATACGAGTCCAAATCCTATTGAAATAACAATTGTCATGACAGAAACTCCTACTCCTTCCTCGTAAACCATCAATTTCATCCAATATTTGCCAAGCAGGGGGATAGGGGCGAAAATATGGTATATCGTACCCTGAAGAGTAGTTGTGACAATAGTTGTGGTAACTGGAACTAGAGTTAGAATATATTTATTCTGCTTTTTTAACACAAATCCTACAATCGGTATTAATGGAACCATAATCGCTGTTTTATGGATTGACCATGCAAATAACAGAAAAAACCCTGCTTTTTTGTATTGCTTCTCATAATAACCCTGAATGGCCAATAGAGAAACTGCTGCAGATGTCATCTGTCTTAATGCAATTCCAAAAAAACCAAAGATTAAGAAAAATAGGATTATTGTACCATCTTTTTCACTTTCTTCCAAACCTCTAACGAAGAAAAAAAGAGAACTGTATGTGATTAGTGCAAGCACAAACCAGAATATTCTTGGTTCTCCAATTTTATTAGTTAGGAAATAAATAGTTTCTGTGAGAGGTTCGACTGGTGTTAGTATCAAAGATGTTTTGCTATCAATAATCCCTAAATAGGCATTAAAGTCAGCACCAACTTGCCATGCCAGAGCAGTCACTAGAGCGCAATAAACTAGTATTCCATTTCGTATCATTTCACTTTTGTATTTCAGGTTAAGTATACCTGCAAAAACTGGAAACAGGTAAATAAAAATAGTTACTATAATACCAAAAATCATTTCTCTAACCTAACCAAGAACTTGTGAACCACTGTTTCATTTCGATTCATGGATGGTTATGTCGTATATATAATATTCGGTAGGGGAATATTCGTAAGGAAATCATTTTTATTAATGAAAAAGAAATCAAACACATGAGTGGTATTGAACACAAATAGCCCTGAACGAGATTATTATTCATATTTAGGAAAGGATTTAATCATATTTCTTGTTTTACTTGCTTTAAATCAAGAATCAGATGAAAAGAAGAAAAATACAGCATATAATCTCATTCAACGAATTAAAAGGGATTCAAAAAATATCCCTGGTTCTTCAGGTGAAATAATTCTTCGTGCAGGAAGTCTATACTCTCTTGTTCAGAGAATGGAGGAGTTTGGTTGGGTCAATCGGAAGTATGAAGACTGGGGAGAGAAAACAGGCTCTAAAAAAGCTGTGTACACTCTGACTGAGAGGGGAAGAGATCAATTAAACGAAATGCACAACGATTGGAAAATAATCAAACAATTAATCGAAAAGTATGATCATCAAGGGATATGAATGAAGGCACCATTAAATTCTTTTTTAGAGCAGATAAAAGCCTTGCAACAGAATTTTACCTCTGATGCTTGGCAATTGGGAAGTTCCTTTCTTATAAACCTTACAGAAAAGTTTACACAGTTTAATATCCCTCTAGATAAGCAAAAATCAACTTTTGAAGGTATTTTTGAGTTCATTGAGGATTATGTTGAAAATTTTGAGGGGTTAGCGAAAATCAATTATCTAGAGACTCTGAGATTGCTTGAGGCGATTGGTTCTCCCGCTGAAATTCTTCAGATGATGGATTTACCTCTCGAGATCAGTACAAAAGAGACACTATACGATGAATCATCTGGCAGGGCTCAGTGTACAGAATGTGAGTGGTTTAACGAACCAGACTCAAACTATTGTGATAATTGTGGTGCTTTACTATTTGAAGGGGACATACCTGCGTCTTCCAGAACTGTTCTTCTTCAAATCTTCTATAAATATCCAACAGGATTGTCCCTAGGTTTAACTGCGGTCACATTGATAACTATTGGATTAATCCAAGTTTTACTGATTTATTTTGCTTACGAAAATATAGACATCCCACTTCAGAGTCTTGTGCTCATTGCCATTTGTGTTATGTTTATTCCAAGTATTCCTATTGGATTGATTTTAGGTCGCATTCTTGAGTCCTCTAAAGATCAACGGTGGACTATCTTTGCCAAACTCCAGTCTCCAGCAGTTTCAATACTGTTTGTATATTTTCTACTTTTATGTGTGGGAATTTTTGAAGGAATCATTGTTTTTCTGAATGACATCCTAACTGATTGGATTGAAATTATTACTATAGTTCTATTAGTCATGATTGCCCCTGCTGTATTGTGTGGTCTCTTTCTCAGTTATATAAACAACACGCTCACATTTGGTTCGCCTAATCAGGTACAAGAATCAATAGATAGAGGAGATGAACTGAAATCACTAATTATGGAATTATTTGAACATCCTTACATTCTAATAACACTGTTAAGTTATCTAGTTCTAGTAATGGTGAATGTTGCAATAGCAACAATTTCTATTTCTCCGTTCTTTCCATCTTCCCTGTCTTTAGATTTAGTTACCTATTATCTAAATCTTCGAAGCGTTGTTATCAATATGGGGCCAATAGCTATTCTATCAGGCCTAATAGGAGGGTATATATTGACGCAATTACGAGACGATAGATATTTACGAAGAAAACGAGCTATTACACATCTTATCGGGTCTCAAAACAAATACTCATTAGGGATTATTTCTAGTCTAATCTCTTTGTGGTTGTTTTTCATCTTTCTTCCCCTCTCGTTATCCGTTGAAGAGATAACTTTTGTAACTGTGATTCTATTTTTAGTGAATTTTATTGGTCCTTTCTGGCTCTATAAGTGGAATATGAACCACCAACCGATTCAGATCCCCCATTTAACATTTCTACGCAAAATTAATCTTATTGAATCAGTAATATTCAAAAATATGCGAATATTAAACATTTTGGGAATTCCTCTTATTACTTTCATAGCAATCGGTTTGTGGGGAACTACAATGACATGGACTATTTTTACTTTCCCAGGTTGGGTTACCCTTGT
>JBHLPQ010000183.1:0-7637 GCA_048939265.1 Promethearchaeota archaeon | reverse complement strand
TAGTCTGAGGTAATGTGTCATAAATAATTGAGATAAATGAAATATTGAATAAAGACGTGAAAACAAAGATAATTTAGGATGAATCTCTGTAATTCAATCCTTTTTATCATTTTTTCTCATATAATAATAAGAAAATGTTGTACGGAGCTTCTTAGTGAATTTAAAATTTATATTGTTTTGAAATTCGTTTATTGATAAGTTGTTTCTCACAAACCACAATTTCCGATGTCTTCCTCGATTAAAATTAATGTAAATTTTTACATATTATCATCATTTTCTGTTATATCTTGAATATGAAAAAATGAGTTGATATAATTTCAAGGGCAAGGTGTTTAATTAACAATAATCTACATTATTAAAATATAGCTTCATCAAATCATCCGATTGATTGCTAATATATTTGGATCTGTGTCTCATGATGATAAATCCCTATCAAATATACAGTAAATTCGCACTATTAGGGGAAAACTTGACATTAAGACAGAACGTATTAGTGAAGATCAATGAATATGGTAGGATTTCTCAGATAAATTACAATGTTTCTCGAAATGAAGACACAAAAGAATTTTCATTTCCTCATCATTTAATGATCCCCAAGTTTATCAACTCTCATACCCACATCGGGGATTCCATATTAAAAGACCAAGCCTTTTCTCTTAGTTTAAATGAAGCTGTAGGGATTAAAGGTCATAAATATCAAATTAATCAATATCCAAGAATTAATCGAATAACCGCAATGAGATCAGCCCTAATAGAAATGATTCAGAGTGGTACCGCAGTCTGTTATGATTTTAGAGAAAACGGCATAAATGGAATTAATGAACTCCGGGAAGCAGTAGAAAGACTTCCGATCGACCTTCACATCCTAGGACGCCAGGATAATGAAACTAATTTAGCTACTATACTATCTCAATGTGATGGATTGGGATTGGCAACACCACTATTTTTCTCCCAAAAAGAATTAGAATCAATTAAAAACCAAACCTCGTCTCCAGATATCTTGGTAGCAACACATATCGGGGAAGAACTGCAAGTAATCCAGGAATCACTTGAACGCTTTGGAATTTCTGATCTACAGGTCGCTTTAAAGTATCTGAATCCTGATATCCTTATCCACCTAACGAAACTTGACGAAGATGAACTCAAAAAAATCCCCACCTCTAAGTTTATTGTTTTTTGTCCGCGTTCCAACGCATATTTCGGATTAGGTTTTCCACCAATAGATTTTTTTCTGGATAAAGGACATTTAATTGGATTAGGAACTGATAATGTTATGTCCAGTTCCCCAAATATTTTAGAAGAACTAAGATGGCTTGTTTTGCGGCTGAAGGAGCAGGGGATTTCAATTGATCCTGCCAATGCTCTAAAATTTATTACAGTTAACCCTTCAAAAGCTTTAAAGGTATCTACAGGATGCATTAAGAAAAATTTTTGGGCTGATTTATTAGTTATCAATCTTCAAAGCCCTAGAACTATATTTGGAAAGGATCCTCTTATAAATTTAATTTTTCGTTGTCATCTTCCAGAAGATATCTCTCTAAATCTATACCATGGAGAATTTATCTCAAATGAACTTGTCTAAATATTCTATAATCCGTCCGTTTGTGTTTTTATCTGCAGCTATCAGTCTTGATGGGAATATTGCTACTTATGAGGGGGATTCTAGTTTGTCAAATTCTGAAGATTGGAAGCGGGTTCACTTTTTAAGAGCTAATTCCGACGCCATTATGGTTGGAAGCGGAACTGTCAGAGCTGATGATTCAAAATTGACTGTGAATGAATCTTTGATTGGTATAAAAGTGAAAAAGCATCCTATACGAGTTGTTGTCAGCTCAGATGGCAAAATTCCTTTAAAATCAAGAATAATAACATATAGGCCAGATATTACTACTCTTGTCGCTACAACATCTCAATGTTCACTGAACCAAAAAAAGAAACTTGAGAAAAGCGGATGCCAAGTTATTACATGTGGAAAGGGACCCTTAACAGATTTGTCTCAGCTTCTATCTCTTCTAAAGACGGATTTTAAGGTAGAAAAACTAATGGTTGAAGGAGGAAGCCGTTTGAATGGTGAATTGTTAAACCAACAACTTCTTGATGAAATTCAGTTGGCTTTGGCTCCAGTGATTAGTGGTCAAGGGGTGCTTATCTTTAATCTCTCAAGACCATTGGCTACTTTTTCAGAGTCACCTTACTTTGAAATTAAAGCATATAATAAAATTGGTGATATGATATGGCTTAAAATGGTAGTTCATTACCACTCAAGGAATATTCATTGAGTTTATATCTAGAGAGGTGACTTAGAGTCGATTGTTACGAATAGAAATTATACCCTTAATTATATTGGGATTCCTGGAAGTAGGAAAATTACAGCAACTTTAATTACAGAAAAAATTATTACAATGACAATAGCGTGTGATCCTTCAGGATCAATCGCTTTGGATGCATAATAAACTAAAATACCGCCCCAAATAAGGGAAATAAAAAACATTAATATGCTGACGAGTGAGAGAATGAAACCAAATTCACCTAATACTTCAAATGATTCGAGAGCTGCCAAATCAGACATACTATTAATTTCAGTTTGAGGTATAAAGATAGCCATTATAATAGCATTAACAAACTCTTCAAAAATTCTCGGAAGATAAGCCCATCCCGTAATTGTACCCATTAATTTAAAATTTCTTTCATGAGATGGTACATTAGCCGATATTATAGCATGGAGGCCCCATAGAATCAAAGTATTGACAATAATCCAACCAATAATGTATATTACTGGAATGAAAAGACCACCCAACATGAATGAGAATTGGATAAGACTTTGCATATCCATTCCTTCAAACATTTCAGCTGAGTATCCTACACTCGAGAACATATCATCTATAAATTCTTGACTGAAATCAAGTTTTAAATAAAGAATAACTGTTGCTAATCCTGCCAAAATTCCAGCTATTAGTACAATTAAGAGCGGTTGTTTCAAATTAGGCCGTTTTATGATCCTCGGCATTTCTACTTGAGGGGATGTTAAGACTCCTTGAAAATGTTGAATAAATGGAAGAGGGGGGTCTGTTATCATTCTTTCTGCTCTATAAGGAGTTTGATAAGTTGGAATTCCTCTATCTGTTACCTTTGGAGGCATTGAACTAAATTGGGGGGAGGGTTTTGAGCTTACAACGCCTGTTGAAGAAACAGAAGGTACAGGAGTTCCGCAATAAGCACAAAATGTTGCTCCCTCTAGTAACTTTTGGCCACAATTTCCACAATATCTTGGGGTCGTTTTAGGTGTATCATAACTCATGAAAATCAACTATATTATGAGTATCTCTGTGATAATTCTGATATACACTGATGAGATATAAAATAAAAAATCTTCGATGAAGGTTCTATTTAATCAATAAATCCTTTTAAAATTGACAAAGAAAATTATGAAGTATAACTGTATAAATACAATGATTAGAAAAGATCGAAAAAGAGATTATCCTGACCGATCTTTCAAGACTACAATTGTAAAACCAGCTGCTTCATCAGGTGTAATGATTATTTCTGATTTTGGCATTTCCACATAAACGCTCTGCAATCGTCCATGATCGAGAGCATCAGAAACACTCCGAACTTTTTTTACCAATGAAGATACATGAGCAGAGACTCTTTCCGCATCTGATTGTGGAAGATTACTTTGCAAAGGAAGGCCATCTTCATCACATACTAAAATACCTTTAACTCCACGTCGTGCTGCTAACCGTTTGATAGTATTTTGCAACACAGAAGGAATAACATATTCATCTTCAGACATTTTATTTCATCTTCCTAATCATTTCTTTGAAGTTAATGTCATAGTACTACTCTCCCGTTTCACAAGTGCTATAATAATAATCTCTGAGTTATAATCAGGTATTATTTCCACATCTCCGACCTCTAACTCTAACCTGACACTTCTGGCTTCTTCTTGTGAAATTTCTCTAGATATACTTCTTACTTTTCCTACCAAAGAGGCAACATGTGCAGCCACTCTCTCTGTATCCTCTTCAGGAAGACTAGATTGGAGTGGTAATCCGTCTGTATCGCTTAACACGGCACCATATACTCCTTTATGCTTCCCCACTGACTCTATTACCTTTTCCAGTGCCTGTTGTGATAAATACCCTGCTTCATGTGACATTTTTCATCGTATCCCTACATATCTTAGTCTGGGACAGTTAAATAATAACAGTCTATACACTAAATTCTGATTGTACTTAAAACCTTTTGCTTTTAAGCTAATGTATTTCATATAATTCTCTGCTTGATTCAATTATAAATCCGATGACACCCTTTTTTTCTTCATTTTGGGTTAATACGAGAATCTAAAGCAAGGTAATATTCATATTTGACGAATTATTTATTTTTAATTAAATTACCTTTTAGTATTACTTGATTTCTTAGCATTTAATCCATTAATATCATTAACAATAACCATTATGGGAATATCTACAAAAGCATAACTTCATAATTTGAAAAGAAATAATCTTGCCTTAATAAAAACTCAATTGAGGACATTAAGTTCGGAACTAATGTTCTGGTACGTTAAACTTTAAAAATGGCGGATAATGAGAAATTCATAACCTTGAAGCGTGGTAATAATGCCTCCTAAAAAATCTGAAAATAGTGAATCCTCAAGTGATAAACTAGATGAGATTTTATTAAGTGTCAAAGAATTGAGAGATCACATCGATAGTCTAGACCATCGAATTTCCCGACTTGAGGGTCACATTGATAAAAGTTTATCAATCTCAACCAAATCTAGTATTCTTAAATCCACTTTAGAAAATGTAGATCATACAGATTTCGATAATCTTGATGAACATTTAAAACGTACTTACCAAACGCTAGCTGAAGCTCAAGAACCCCTTACTGCTTCTGATGTGGCAGAAAGAATGGGTCGGAGTCGTAGTACGACGAGTTATCATTTAAATAAGTTGGAAAAGATGGGAATATTAGTAAAATTTCCAAGTCCATCTAAAGAAAGCTCTAGGACGGTTCTTTTCAGTCTTAAAGATCGTACTTTCTAATTATTAAACTTCCTGATGACATTCTTATCTTAATCAACATAGAAGAATGGTATGAGGAAATTTTAACCAGAGGTAAACTCCAAGATTTCTTTTCCTAATTGATCAAACGCAGCTTGAACCCCTTCACCTGTCTTAGCACTTGTTTCAATGAAACTTAAGCCTAGGCGATCAGCAAGCTCCTTGCCTTCATTGGTGGATACAGTTTCTGTTCCTTCCTCTCGTAAATCAGTTTTATTGGCTAAGAGAACTACGGGTACATCCTTATCACGTTTAGAATTTTCTAATATGTCTGTTAACCATTTTTCTACATTCTCAAAAGTTTGTCTACGGGTGATATCATAAACAAGAATTCCACCAAAAACTTTCGTATAATAAGCTTTGACAACATCTTTAAATACAGGCTGTCCAGCAAGATCCCAGATTTGCCAACGAATATGTGTGTCATCTACTGTTGTGTCATATAGCGCAAAATCTGCTCCCATTGTACTTAAATAATCTGTTTCAAACCCCTCTCCTAAGTATTGCTTCCGAAGGGAGGTTTTTCCAACGGCTCCGTCTCCAAGTAATACTATTTTCCATAATCGATGATCCTCATTACTCAACTAATTCACCTTTTTAAATCCGTCTTTAGTGTATTTTATTATGCCAAGATCTTTTAAACACTGTGTGCATAAGTATTAATATTAAGCTTGATATGATTTCCTAATTCTTCTCATCCCCAGCTACAGTCTCACTGGGAACACCTTTTATTCATGTATTATTTATCAATATCTAAGTTTTATTCATTTTAGGTCTGTTTTATATTCATACATAAATATCATTTGATTAATGAATCCAAGTATGTTGTTGCTTTTGACATCAAATGTGTCATTTTTTCTCAGATTCCCTTGAAATAGAATTTCAATATTAGATAAAGGATTTAGAATTAGTAGAAGAAACTCGCTTAACATATCCTCGTTTTCTTAATTCTTCGAGACATTCGAGCTCTATTTCTTGATTGCGTTTAGTAATCTCTGTAGATGTTTCAGGAGAAAGCACTTTTGAGGTTAGCAGCGCTCTAATAGTAGGTCGTAACTTTTCTGGGAGACCTAGTATTCCTAATGTATCAAAGGGTTGAATTTGAATATACTGAGGAGGATCTGTACAAGAGCATATTTTTCCTCCTGTCTCCTCTTCCAATTTCTGGCGTATGGGCCTTGGATTGATTCCCAACTCTAGTAGATACTCATGCCTGGGATTATGTGTTGTTGTAAATTCGTATAACAATAAATCTTTGATTTTAGAGTCAGAAAAGTTCTTTTGAACATAATTATGGAAAAGGATTTCGGGATCCCCTCGTAAAAGATCCATCTCAGCTCCATATGCAAGGATATTCTGACGTAACTGTTCGCTTACTGTTTCAATGTCGAAAACAAATGATTCAAAAATTTCCTCGACTATATTTGTTGCCCCGGTAAATCCTACAATACTTCCAGTGTTAGAAAAATCACTAATGGCTTCAATGAATTCTTTTTCGAATCGTTCTATAACCTGAAAAAGCAATTCTGTAAGAGTATCGTTCATGACTGGACTATAAAGAATCCCAATAACCCGATTTCCTTTTCTTTGGACAATTTTCATATTTCCATTGTCGATATAACGTAAATCGCCCCTTCGTCCTGCTGTTTCTGATACCATGTGAGCAATGCTGGTTAAAGCTGCTGTTATGAGTATAGGGTTCTTCATTTCGTCCTCCGCTTTCCCAAAGAAGTAATAATACATAGTTGATCCTGATTCACGATCAGTTATGAATAATGCAATAGGAGATGCTTCAGTATCATCAACACTTCTTCCGATTTCCTTTCTTTCAGTGAATTCTTGGAATCTGTTACGTAAATCCTGAAACGTTTCAATTACATCGGAATGTGGCAGTTCTAAATAATAGATCCCTTGATCTGAAAACTCATATAACTCAGAAATCCAAGGAATAGTGTAAAAAATAGGATGCCTTAGTTTTGATTCCAGTTGTTCTATTTTCTCATTAAGTTTTCCAAAAACTACTGGTGGCTTGATCATGTTCATAATTACTAAGGTGGGAGTGGTAAGAAAAGATAAAAAATTCTGAATTGTTGATTTTGTCAGATTGAATGTTGGATATTTCTCTGATGAAATTATCCAGACCATATCACTTTGTAAAATCGCAGCTGTGGTAATACTGTTTTCATCTAAGCTAACTGGGAGAATAAAAACAAGTAGATCTATTGTATCTTTGAAAAAAAGAGCATTCACTCGATATTTTGTCTCTGCCTGCAAACTAATTTGAGTTATTGGAATGCCAGAAGAAGGGAGAACCCGCACAAATGACCCTGCACCTTCATCCTCAAAGATAGACAAAGACTCACCAACAAGAGTATCTTCAGAAATTTCGCTTAGGAAGTCTGTACTAGTAAAATTAGATTTTCCATATTTTAAAAGGGAATATCTTAGCTTTTCTGTTCTTGAAAAGTCAACAATTAGAATCCGATACCCAGGATTTGAATAGGCATATGCTAAAAAGAAATTTAGAGCAATAGTCTTCTTCCCACAGCTAGGGGTTCTTGAATAAATACT